>JBGOWC010000019.1:0-11631 GCA_041478415.1 Terriglobia bacterium | reverse complement strand
CTTCAACGTGGAGACGAACCAGGATCGCGCGAGAGAGTTACGCGCTGCATTGCCGGCAGGCATCGCCAGTGCGGCGGAGCCGTTGCGCCTGCGCGTGGATGCGCCCGGCGACACCGCCAAGCTCCTCGGCGAGCGCGTCGCCGTGAACGCGCGGCAGGCCGGAATTGTCGTGCAAGTCGTGCCGCGCGGCAGCACTCGAATCGCAGCTGCCGCTGCTGATCCTCCGCCGGCGCTGCGGCTCGTTTCCTGGCGCATTACAGCTCTTTCGCCGCGAGTGGAGCTCGATGCCCTCTCAACGGGTCTCGGTCTCAACGAAGGGAGCGACGCCGCTTCCTCCCGTTCTGATTCGGAAGAGCTCCACGCACGAGAGAAGCAAATTCTGGACAGCCGGCGCGTCGTGCCCCTCGTGATCCTGCCCGAGTTCGTCGGCCTCGGGGCAAATGTGCGCAACTGGATGCCTGCGCGCTGGGGCGACTGGCATCTCGCCAGCGTATGGCTCGACGCCCCGGAAAATACCTCACCCGCAAAACCCACCGGAGCACATCCATGAGTTTTCGAACGAAGCTCTTTCTGATTTTTCTGGTGACCGTGCTCGCCTCGGTCACGGTCGTTGCCTGGGGAGTGACGCGATACACGAGAAACGCGTTCGAGGAGATGGACCGCGAGCGCACGGAAGCGCTGGTATCGCAATTCCGGAAGGAGTTCGCGCAACGGGGCGAGGAAATCACGCACCGCGTCGAAAATATCGCCAATGCAGAGGTGACGCTGCGCATGGCCATCGCGCTGGCGCAGACCAACGCCGACCTCTCTCTCTACGTCCGCGATGCAAGCGGCGCGGCGCAAGAACACAGCCTCGACTTTGTCGAGTTCGTCGGAGCGGATGGCACGCTGATCTCCTCGGCGCAATATCCGGCGCGGGTGGGCTACAAGAATGACTGGGTGGTGGCGACGAAGGACTGGCGCACGTCAAGCGCCTTCTTAAAGAGAGAAGAGCTGCCCGACGGCACCGCGCTCTCGCTGACCGCCGTGCGCGCGCTCTCCGTCGGCGAGAAACCCATCTACATCATCGGGGGCCGGCGCCTGGATCAGAATTTTCTCGCTTCGCTTGTGCTGCCTGCGGGCATGCGGGCGCTGCTGTACCGGAATCTCGAGCCCGCGTTCACAGCGACGGCGCTGACCGATGCGGCCGGCGAGGTGGCGCAGGGCGAGCGTTTCGCCCCGATCATCGAGCAGATGCAAAAACAGCCGCGACAGATGGTCCAAAACGTGGATTGGTCGTCCGATGCCGCCTCGGCCGAAACGTTTCATGCCATGCCGCTGGTGGGACGGAACAACGAACTGCTGGCCGTTTTGCTGGTGGGCAGCTCGCGGAAGGAACTGGTCGGACTGCTCCAGCGCATACGGCTGATGGCCGTTGGTGTCGGCGCGGGGGCGCTGTTCGTCGGGCTTCTGGTGACATGGTGGGTGTCAGCTCGGATCACGCGGCCAGTGGAAGAGCTCGCCGAGGGCGCGCGATCCGTGGCCGGCGGGAATTGGGCGACGCGGATCGATGCCCGCGGCCGCGACGAAATCGGCCAGCTTGCCGAGGCGTTCAACGAAATGACGAGCACGCTTGCGGCGCAACGCGAGCGCCTCGTGCAGACCGAGCGCGTGGCGGCATGGCGCGAACTCGCCCGGCGGCTCGCGCACGAACTGCGCAACCCGCTCTTCCCGCTGCAGATTACGCTGGAAAATCTGCAGCGCGCGCGCTCGCTCTCGAAGGAGCAGTTCAACGAGGTGTTCAAGGAATCCACCGCAACGCTCAAGGCGGAACTCTCGAATCTGAATTCGATTGTGGGCCGATTCAGCGACTTTTCCAAAATGCCCACGCCGCAGCTTCAACGGGTGAATATCAATGAAGCCGTCAGGAGCGCCGTGCGGCTCTTTGAGCCGCAGTTCAACGCGGTAGGGAAACCGACGATCACGCCGGAGTATTATCTGGCGGAGGAACTTCCCGAAGTGGATGCCGATCCGGACCTGCTGCATCGCGCGCTGCAGAATCTGGTTCTCAACGCTTTGGACGCGATGCCCGCCGGAGGCACCCTCACGCTGCGCACGAGCGCGCACGACGGCGGCGTGCGGCTCGAAGTGGCGGACTCCGGCCAGGGACTGACTCCCGAAGAGTGCTCGCGGCTTTTCACTCCGTACTACACAAGCAAACAGCATGGCACGGGGCTGGGCCTGGCGATTGTGCAATCGGTTGTGAGCGACCATGGGGGCACGATCAGCGTTTCAAGCGATCCCGGCCGAGGCACGACATTTCGCATCGAGCTGCCGCTGCGATCCTCCACCACCGCCCCGGCTCTGAAGCCGGAACAGACCACACCCGCCGTGACGCTGACCGGCACGGCCGTCTAGGCTGTGTCTCAGGAACGAGCCGTGCCGCGCAAAGCTCATCTCCTCCTGGTGGACGACGACCCCAACACACTGGCGTCGCTTGCCCGGGCGTTCCGCCTGGCCGGCCATGAAGCGACTGTCTGCGACAATGTGGCGCGCGCCGCGGAATTGCTGCGCACCGAATCCTTCGACCTGATTTTTTCCGACGTGGTCATGCCGGGAAAAGACGGACTGGCACTCCTGCAGGAGTTGAAGGCATCCGGCGTGAAGACGCCGGTGATTCTCATTTCGGGGCAGGCCAACGTCGAGATGGCCGTCCGCGCGGTGAAACTGGGCGCGCTGGACTTCCTCGAAAAGCCGCTTTCGACGGACAAATTGCTGGTGACCGTCGAAAATGCGCTGCGGCTCACGCGGCTCGAGGAAGAGAACCGCGAGCTGCGGCACCGTCTCGGCAAGCATGAGCTCGTGGGGAGCGGTCTTGCGATGCAGAAGCTCCTTGCGCAGATCAACCGCGTCGCTCCGAGCGAGACGCGCGTGTGCATCCTTGGCGAAACAGGCACGGGGAAAGAACTCGTCGCGCGCGCGATTCATGAAAAGAGCGCGCGGCGCGATGCGCCGTTCGTTACTTTGAATTGCGCGGCCGTGCCCGCCGAGCTGATCGAGTCGGAGCTTTTCGGGCACGAGAAGGGCGCGTTCACCGGGGCGGCGGCGCGTCATGTCGGCAAATTCGAGCAGGCGGACGGCGGCACGCTCTTCCTCGACGAGATCGGCGATATGCCCGTGGCGATGCAGGCGAAACTCCTGCGCGTCCTGGAAGAGGGCGAGATCGAGCGCGTCGGCGGGGAGAAGCCGATTCGCGTAAACGTGCGTGTGCTGGTCGCGACGCACCGCAACTTGGAAGAGCTTGTAAAGCAGAGCGCGTTTCGCAGCGACCTGTTCCATCGCATCTATGTGTTTCCGTTGGCGTTGCCATCGCTTCGGGAGCGCCGCGAGGACTTCCTTGAACTGGTCGCGCATTTTTCGCGGCAGGTTGCGGCGCAGAACGGATGGAAGACGAAGGAGTTCTCGACGGCGGCAATCGAAGAACTGAGGCGCTATGCGTGGCCGGGGAACGTGCGTGAACTGCGCAATGTCGTGGAGCGGCTCGTTCTGCTTGCCGAGGAGGATTCCGTCAGCGATGCCGACGTCCGGCTTGTCCTGCCTTCCGCCGAGCCGGCCGCATCGGGAACGCCGGGCGTGGCGGCAGGTTCTGGCACACTGGCTGAGCGCGTTGAAGGATTTGAGCGGGATGTGCTGCTCGCCGAGCTGCGCCGGCAAAATTTTCATATGACCAACGTGGCGCGCGCGCTGGGGCTCGAGCGCAGCCACCTTTACAAGAAGTGCCAGCAGCTCGGCATCGACCTGCAGTCCTTGCGCAAGCCAGAATGATCTGGCGCCATCCTCGCTTCTCCCCCGGGGGTCGTGCGAAAATCCCGCTGTGAACTCGTGGCTGATAACGATCCCGGCGGTGGCTGCTGCTGCGGGCGGCCTTGTTGCCTACGGCGCGGTATCTCCGCGCTCACAGTTGTTCGGGCCGACCGTGCGGTTTACGCCGTCCCCGAAGCAACTTGCCATCACCTTTGACGACGGCCCGAATCCCTCGATCACCCCGCAGATTCTGGAATTACTTGGACGCTACAATGCGCGCGCAACGTTTTTTCTGATTGGCCGGTATGTACGGCAGTGTCCGGACCTGGTGCGTGAAATCGCCGCGCGCGGGCATGCCATCGGCAATCACACGGAGACGCATCCGAATCTGTTCTGGCTCGGCAGGGAACGGCTTCGGGGTGAGCTGGGCCGCTGCCAGGACGCGATTGCATCGACCCTCGGCGCCGCGCCGGGGATCATGCGTCCGCCGTTCGGCATTCGCAGCCCGATCCTGCACCACGTTGCGCACGAGGCAGGGATTCGGAGCGTGGTGATGTGGACGCTGCTTCCCGGCGACTGGCGCGATAAATCCGCCGAATGGCTGATCCGCAGGATGCAGCCGATCGCCGAGCGGGCGGAGCAAGCGAGAAAGGGCGCGCCGCTTCTGCCCGGTGGAGACGTTTTGTGCTTGCACGACGGCGACCATAGAAAACTGAATGGCGACCGCCAGCGCACCATCGCCGCGCTTGAATACTGGCTGCCCCGCTGGCGCGATCTCGGCCTCGAATTTGTTACAATCAGCACCGTCGAGGGCACACCGGGAACCTAACTATGGACGAACGCGCCTTTTATACCGAACGCGAAGAAACCAAGAAGCAGAAATTGCACTGTCCGCATTGCCGGAATGATTTCGAGTTTCCTGTGCGCTGGAAGGTGTGCCTCAAGAAAAAGGAACTCCCTAGCGGCGCGAACGAAGATGACAAGAAGCGCTTCGCGAAGGCTAGCTCGTACATGGTGCGGCTGGAGGATCTGGCCGCTTGTTACAAGTGCCGCAAGCGGTTCGATGTGACGGGGCAGTCCACGGTGCTGATTTCCGATTCACTCGGCGATCCGAATGCGGACCCGGAGAACTTCGGGAACCGTTAGTCTCCCCCCCGGTCGAATGACGGAAATCTCCAAGCGGTCAGATCTCCGGATAGAGATCGAAGAAGGCTTCGGTGGATTGCCGGAAGGCTGTTTCGATTTCTTCTTTGCTGCCTTCGATCAAGTGCAGGGTAACGCGGGCCGTCCGGCCATTTTTCAACACGACCGTGGCCTCTCTCACTTCGCCCAACTCTTCCGACGGAAATAACCGCATTCCATAAACCAACGCCAGCTTGGCCATCCGCGTACTCCTTTTCCGGTGCAATTCGTCCAGCGTACGCATCTCCGCTTCACGCCGTCAAATCGGTTGTGCGACACTCGGGCATCCACTGCGGCGATGCCCGCATCGCAAGCAGGAGGATCGGAGTTATTCACCAATGTCGCAGAGACTCACGCGGCTGGGCCCTGTTGCCCTATGCGCACTAGCGCTGGGGAGTTTGGCGTTTCCTGCCGCCGCGCAGCAGCCGCCCGGACCCCAGACTGAAGCGCCGCCTCCGGTGGCGCCTGCGCCGCAACCTGCACAGCAGCCGAGCGGTGAAAGAATGACCGTGCCTGCGGGAACCAGGCTTGCTGTTGTGCTGCAGAACGGCATCTCCACGCGCAGCGCAAAGCCCGGCGATTCGGTCTATTTTCAGACTGCGTTTCCCGTGACGCAAGACAATCGAATCGTAATTCCAGTGGGTTCCTATATCCGCGGCGCGATCATCGAATCGAAGCGCCCGGGACGCATCAAGGGACTCGGGGAATTCCGGCTGCGGCTCGACACACTGATCCTTCCAAACGGATACACCATCAGCCTGAACGCGGCGCCGCGCAGCGCGGACACCGGCGGACATGAGAAAATGGATGAAGAGGGGAAGATCGTCGGCGGCAGCAACAAGGGCGGAGATGCCGGCACAGTGGCGCGAACGACGGCTACCGGCGCGGGCATTGGCGCCATCGCCGGCCGGGGAAAGGGCGCGGGGATCGGGGCGGGCGCAGGCGCGCTCGTGGGCCTGGCGGCGGTTCTCCTGACACGCGGACCGGAGGCGGAACTCCCGCGCGGCTCAACGCTGGACATCGTACTCGAACGGGACCTTCGCCTCGACCAGGACAAGGTGCAATTCAGCGGGCTCGGCCAAATGTCGCCGGTCACGCCGGCGACGCCGCGGCCTCCCCAACCCTGACCACAGTCATACCGATTTTTTCCTCGCACGGGCGAAGCGCAATGGACTGAAGCGCTCCCAATCGATCGAGACGTTTTTCACCGTGATCCACTCACGCACCAGCTTCGCTGTGACCGGTGCCAGGAGAATGCCACTGCGGAAATGGCCGGTGGCTATTGTCAATCCATCCAGATCAGTGGGACCGAGAATCGGAAGATGATCGGGAGAATCGGGCCGCAGGCCGCACCATGTTTCCACAATTTCAGCGTCGCGCAGCGCAGGCGCGAGTTCGATGGCGGCATCCAGCAGTGAGTGGATCCCGCCTGCAGTTAGCGTTTTTTCAAAGCCGGCATACTCGACGGTTGCGCCGGCAAGAATCCGGCCATCATCGCGCGGCACGAGGTACACGCGCCCGGACCATAGCACGCGCTCGATCTTTGCTGCGGCAGAGCGCAGCGCGACCATCTGTCCGCGCGCAGGCCGGACGGGCGCATAGATTGCCGCGCCCTCGATTCCCGCGGAGAAACAGCCCGCCGCAATCACCGAATTTCCAGCGGCAATCTTTTCGGATGCGGTGATAAGCCCGGCGCAGCGGTCTCCCTCGCGCCAGACGGCGTTAACCTCTTGCCCAGGGAAAAACTCCGCCCCCCCGCGACGCGCCGCTTCCAATACGGCGCGCGTGAGGGCGCGATTGTCCACCGAAGCTTCGCCCGGACGCAGCGCCGTGGCCTGGACGTCTTCGCTCAACGCGGGCTCGAGGTCGCACGCCTCTTCGATTCGGATCGGGTCGCACACGAGGCCGAGTCCGCGGTGTAGCGCAACGAGGGTGCTCAGTTCCTCCGCGGCATTCCGCGCGAAGAGGGCTTCGAGCGTGCCCTTCGGCCGAAAGCCCACGCGCTCACCGGTGCACTCCTCTACTTCGCCAACGAATCCTGGATACAGCTCAAGGCTGGCTTTGCCGATGGGAACGAGCGGAATCATGCCTGCATGTTCCGGTGCAGGCGAAAGGATTCCGGCTCCGGCCCAGGATGCTTCGCGGCCGGGTTCTTGCCGGTCGAAGACACCGACCCGCAAACCGGCGCGGGCGCATTCCAAGGCGATTGCGCCGCCAATCAGTCCGCCGCCGGCGATGACCACGTCAAACATTTTCACGACGCCATCTTAACGCAACGCCGCGCGCGGCGCAGAAGGGTAACCGTTTTTTCCTGAGAATTTATTCTTAGAAGGATCCGATGAGTTCTTCGGAGAGAAGTTGCGCTTTCTGGGCGAGGTTGCGCGCGCGGACCCAATCGCCGGCGCGGGCGGCTTCGCGCGCTTGGCCGGAGAAGCTGCGAACCTTGTCTGCCAAATCAGATTGCGGGGCGGAAAGCGCGCGGCCGCGGGCACGCTCCAAATTCTTCTCCGCAATGCTCAGATTTTTCGCGGTCTGCTGCTGCACGGTGGCAGACTCTTCGGCGGAGAGCTGTGGCACGATCAGCGGCGCTTCCACCCGCCCATTCGGGTCCGCATCCGCCCCTGAAGACGCCGAGCGCGGCCGCGGCGGCGCGTTTCGCAGCGTGATGAGGTGCGAGGGCGGCGGAATCAGCGGCCGCAAGTCTGGAGTTTCTTCCTCTGCCCGGGCCACAACCGCCCTCTCCGGCGGGCGCGGCCGGACAATCGAAGCGGAATGCCAGGGAAACGCCCTGGCCTTTCGCTCCGCACAGCCGCTGAGCGCAATCACCGCGCAGAGAAAGAGTGCGCTGGCCGCGCAGCGGCGGACCGAGACGGACATTATCCGAACTGGATATCGAATCATGTTCAGGATGCGAGCGGAAGCTCGATATGGAACGTCGTGCCCCTGCCGACTTCGGAAGTAAAGTCTATCGAACCGTTGTGAAGCTGCACAATCCGAAACGTGCTGGCCAGCCCGATTCCGCTCCCACCCGGCCGCGTCGTGAAAAACAACTGAAAGATTTTCTGGCGATGTTCCGGCGCGATGCCCCGCCCGGTGTCGCCGACGGTGATTTCAGCCATGTCGCTGCGGCGGCTGAGGACGAGACGCAACTGTCCGCCGCCGGGCATGGCTTCGACGGCGTTAAGCACGAGATTGAGAATCGCCTGCTTGACGAGCGCGCGGTCCACGTAGACTTCCGGCACGTCAATCGGCAGAAGCTGGGCCATCTGAACGTTCGCTTTTTGCAATTGTGGCTTGGCCACTTCGAGAACTTCTTTGAGCAGTTCGGCGAGCTGGGTCGCCTCGAGTTGCACTTCCATCGGCCGGGTGAAGTCGAGGAAGCGCTTGACGACGTTGTCCAGGCGGTCAATCTCCTTGTCGAGAACCTGCACCGCTTCTTGCGCGCCCTCCTGCTCTTCCGGAAGCGACTCTTTCAAGTTCTCGAGCCAGAGGCGCATCGAGTTGAGCGGGTTTTTTACTTCGTGGGCCACACCGGCGGTGATCCGCCCCAGCGCCGCGAGGCGCTCGCTGACCTGGAGCTGCGTGCTGATGCTTTCCAGCGAATCGAGATCGCGCAGAGTAACCAGGGCGCCCATGCGCTCGCCGTCTTCCTGGATGACCTGAACGCTGACGCCCACGCGCTTGGGGCCGTCACGAGTTTCGAGCTCGGCTTCCGCGGCGACTTCGCTGAGCTCGCCGCCTTCGATGCGCAGCGCCTTGCGAAGCGGATGCCCCGGAGGAAAAATCTCATCGGCGCGCCGCCCGAGGAATTCGCTCGCCGGAGCAGCTAGGAATTTTTCCGCCGCCGGGCTGACCATGACGGCGCGGGCGTCCCGCGTGAAAAGCAGTAAGCCGTCTTCGAGACCGGCCATCACCTGGTTCAGGTTTTCGCGCAATGAACTGAAGATCTCGTGGACGCCGCGCAGTTGTTGGCCGACCTGCGTAATTTTGCGGCTGACCTGTCCAAGCTCGTCGCTGCTGCCCCCGAGCCCCTTCGCATTCTGAGCCGGCGCGTCAAACTGGCCGGCCGAAATGCGGTCCAATTGTGCGGAGATGTCCGCGAGTGGGCGGAGGGCCGCGCGGCTGACCGCCGCCGCGAGCACCGTTGAGATTAGGAGCGCGGCCAGGACAATCGCGCCGGATGCACGCAGGCTGGGCGAGATCTCGTTGCGCAAGAGAGCTGAGGACAATCCGACGCGCACATCGCCGAATGGTTTCCCGCCCATGTTGAACGCGTAATCCACCTCGTACACGCGGGGCGGGCCGTAGAGCACGCGCACCTGGCGCACGAAACTGCCCTGGAGGAGCTGCGCGAGCGCCGTGCGGCGCGGGACATATCGTCCCGGGAGCGCGGCGTCGCTCGAAATCATGGCGATGCCTTCGTGATCGGCGATGGTCACTTCGTAAATGGAAGGCGAAAAGCCCACCGAAGATTCGAGCTGCGAATTCAGCCCGGGATGCACTTCAAACGCGCGCCGGACGTAGTCGTGAATGTCGTCGGGATTGCTCGTTGCCGGGCGCGATCCGCGGTCGGCGGCGTCGCTGAGTGCGTGCTGCGCTTGCAGAAAAGTCTGCTGGGTGACGAAGCGCGCGCGGTCGTTCGCCTGCCGAATCACCTGGTCCGTCAGCCGCGCCACGAACACGGCGGACAGCACCGCAACGACGAGCAGCACCAGGCCCGTCATCACCAGTGTGAGTTTGGTCCGCAGCCGGAGCTGCATGCGTTCGGTTTACTCCGCTCCCGCTTATTCCGTTTCGGCGCGATTCCCGCCGTACTCTTTCAGCTTGTTGTGGAGAGTCTTGAGGCTGATGGCCAGCAGCTCGGCAGCGCGCGTCTTGTTGTTTCCCGTGGCCGCAAGCGTCTGCAAAATCAGCTCGCGCTCGACTGCGTCCACCGTCGTGCCCACCGGAAAGCGCATGGCCGAGAGTTCTCCCGGGCCTTTCACCGAGGCTTTGCCGAATTCACCGGGCAAATGCGATCGCGCGATGAGGTCGCGGTCGCATACGATCACCGCGCGTTCGAGCACGTTGCGCAGCTCGCGCACGTTTCCCGGCCAGGTATGGCTCATGAAAATGTCCAGCACCTCGGCGCCAATGCCGCGGACGTGCTTCCCATGCTTCGTGTTGATGTCACGGAGCATGTGTTCGACGAGCAGCGCGACGTCGTCCTTGTGTTCGCGCAAGGGCGGCAGATGAATGTGGAATACGTTCAGGCGGAAGTAGAGATCCCGCCGCAGGCTTCCGCTCGAGACGGCTTCTTCCGGGTCTTTGTTCGTGGCTGCGAGGACGCGGACATCCACCGGAGTTTCCGATTTGCTCCCGAGCCGGCGCACTTTGCGGTCCTCCAGCACGCGGAGAAGTTTAGCCTGTGTCTGCGCGGGCATCTCGCCGATTTCATCGAGCAGCAGCGTGCCGCCGTCGGCAAGCTCGAAGCAGCCGATGCGGCGCTCGGCGGCGCCGGTGAAGGCCCCGCGCTCGTGACCGAATATCTCGCTTTCCATTAATGTTTCGGGGATGGCAGAGCAATTGATCGCCACGAACGGGCGATCGGCCCGCGGCGAGAGCTTGTGAATCGTCCGCGCGGCGATTTCTTTCCCCGTGCCGGTCTCTCCCGTGATCAGGACGGACGCCGAGCTCGGCGCGGCCATCTCCACGATGCGCATCACGTCCTGCATCGGCTTCGACGCTCCGACAAGATCACCCAGGCGGCCGGCTTCGCGCAATTGCCGCTGCAAAGACGCGAGCTGCCTGGCGTCCCGCGCTTTGCCGAGCGCGCGATCCAGCAGCGCACGAAGTACCGGCCCCTTCAGAGGCTTTTCGATGTACCAGAACGCTCCCGCCTCGATGGCGGCGACAGCGCGTTCCTCACTGCCTTTGCCGGTGATGATGATGGCGGGAACCTCGCGCAGCTCCGCGCCGAGCTGGGCGAGCAAGTCAAGGCCGTTCATTCCCGGGAGCTCGACGTCGGCGATCAGCGTGTCCGGCTGGAACGCCGAATACTTCGCCAGGGCATCTTCAGCGCTGCCGACGCCGACCACTTCAAAGCCCCACTTCTGCAGCAGAGCTTCGTAGCCCTTGCGGGCATTTTCTTCGTCCTCGACGATGAGCACGCGGTCTCGCCGCTCGCCGCTCTCGACGGCGCGCACCGCGGTCTTGGCCACTTCACCCATGCACGAGCCTCACTTGTCTTGACTGGTGTAAGTGACTGTAACAAGTGCGCTGGGGAAAGCCAAGCCGCGCGGTGATTGCTCGTGAAGGTCAATTTATTGGTTTAGGAGGTAGAGTGGGCGCTCGAGCTCCAGCTCGAGCTTCGCGCCTTTCGGAAGATCCAGCTCGTGGCCCATTCCGGAGGAGACGAGAAAGCCGGCCGCTGCCCCACTGGCTGCCCCGACGGCTGCGCCTTTTCCGCCGCGTGCGGCTGCCCCGCTCGCGGCGCCGATGGCCGCGCCGGCTGCGGCAGCCTCGATTTCCTCGCGGCCCTTGCTTGTGCGTGCCTCGATCTCGCCTTCCTTGCTCGGTCCGGACTTTACGCTGTGATCGCCCGGAACGCCGATGACGTCGGCAACGATGGGGAGCTTTCCGTATTTTGTCTTGATTTCATCAAAGGTGAGCCAGATTCGCGCGCGT
>JBGOWC010000283.1:0-3476 GCA_041478415.1 Terriglobia bacterium | reverse complement strand
CACGTACTCGACCATCGAATGAATCGTGGACTGCGGGTGGATCACGACATCTATTTGCTCGGGCTTCATCCCGAACAACCAGCGCGCCTCGATGACTTCGAAGCCTTTGTTCATCATCGTGGCCGAATCAATCGTGATGCGGTTCCCCATCCGCCAGTTCGGATGCGCCAGCGCCTGCTCCGTCGTTACGGAACAAAGATCCTTGATCGGCGTCTTGCGAAACGGCCCGCCCGAAGCCGTCAGGACCAGGCGGCGGACTTCGCCGCGCGTCCCTCCGCGCAAACACTGGTGGATGGCGTTATGTTCGCTGTCCACGGGGAGCAATTCGCGCCCCGACTTCTGGACGGCAGCCATCACCAGCTCGCCTGCCGCGACGAGCACCTCTTTGTTCGAGAGCGCCACCTGCTTGCCAAGGCGGATCGCTTCGTAGGTCGCTTCGAGACCCACAACGCCCACCGCGGCGGAGACGACAATGTCTGCCCGCGGATGTGTCCCGACGGCGCGCATGCCCTCGCGGCCATGATGAATCTCCGGCAGGGGGATGCCCTTCGCGCGAAGCCGTTCGGCAAGTTCGTCGGCGCGCGCGGAATCGCCCACCGAGACGAGCTCCGGCGTGTGTCGTTCGATCTGCCCAATCAATTCATCGAGATTTGCGCCTGCAGCCAGCGCAGCAACGCCAAACCGTCCCGGCATGGCCTCGACAACCGCGAGACACTGCCGCCCGATGGAGCCTGTCGAGCCAAGAATGGCGAGCTGTTTCACGGAAGAATCTTCTTCTCTGTTTGGCTGAGTCCTACTTGCCGGGAGAGACCATGAAAATCCAATAATACCAGACAACCGGAATGGCCAGTATCAGTGCATCGATGCGGTCGAGAACGCCGCCATGCCCGGGCAGTAGCCTGCCCGAATCCTTCACACCGGCGCTGCGCTTGCACGCCGATTCGAGCAGGTCGCCGACCTGACCCGCGACATTTCCAGCGGCAGCCATGCCGAGGAGATGCGCCTGGCTGACCTTGATCCAGCGCGCGAAGATCACCGCTACGACAAGCGACCCCACGAAACTCGCGATCGTGCCCTCCCAGGTTTTTTTCGGACTGATCTGCGGCGCGAGGGCATGTCGCCCAATCGAGCGGCCGATAAAGTACGCCGCGGTGTCGCCAACCCAGATAATGACCAGCGCAAAAAGCAACATCCTGTGTCCATCCAATCGGATCGCGTGCAAACGCACGGCATAGGTCAGCGGAAAGGCTACAAGGAGCAATCCGCTCGCGCTGATCCCCGCGGCGGGGAGCGCTTCGACGAGCGGCCGCTTGGTGCACAGCGTAATGACCGCCACGCCGAGCACGAACAGGAAAAATCCGTCTTGCACGGGGGGCGCGCCGGTCAAAAAGCGGGCGATTGCCCCGTGCAACGTCATCCCGCCCGAAAGCTCATACGTCGGTGCGATCGCCGCCAGCCATTGCAAATAGACCAGCAACAATGCGCAGGTCGCCGTCCAGAAGCGATAGGCCCGGTGGCCGATGGCGTCGCCGAGCGCGAAATATTCAAAAAGCGCCAGCAACATGACCAGCGCGGTTCCGATTGCCACTGCAGCCGTCGAACCCAATAAAACGAGCCCGACAGCGAGCGGCGTAAGAACCGCGGCCGTGAGCACTCTTTTCCAGGTCATGAGAGACAAATCCCCCAAACGCGTGCGACGCAAATCCAATCACAAGAGGGGAAGGAAATCACGGAGAAAGTTTACGCCTACCGGGGAAACAAGCGCCGGAAAAGAATCGTCATTCGCCTGCCACGCGCGCCGGGACAAGCGCATGCGCTTCGTCCTCGCGGATGCCGCCGTAGCGCCGCTCGCGCTTTTGAAATTCAATCAGCGCTTCGAATAATCGCGCGCGGTTGAAATCGGGCCAGAGCGTCTCTGTCACGTAGATCTCCGCGTAGGCGATCTGCCAGAGAAGAAAATTGCTGATGCGCATCTCGCCGCTTGTGCGGATGAGCAGGTCCGGATCGGGCATCCCGCTGGTGTACAGGCGCCGCGCAAGCTGTTCCTCTTCGATCGCGGCATGTCCGCCGCCGTTTCTTTCGGATAGCAGCGCATTCACGGCGTCCACAATCTCCGCGCGTCCGCCGTAATTCAGCGCCACCGCGAGGGTCATTCCCGTGTTCTTTGCCGTCGTCTCCACCGCCTCGCCGAGGTCGCGCTGCACTCCGCCGGGAAGCTCGTCCACCCGCCCGAGGATGCGCATGCGGATGTTGTTCTTGTGAATCGCCGGCAGTTCACGCCGGATGTACTCGCGCAGAAGTTGCATCAGGAAATCAATCTCGGTCTTCGGGCGGCGCCAGTTTTCCACCGAAAAGGCGTAGAGCGTCAACGCCTCGAGTTTCAGTCGCGCGCAGGTCTCGATCGCCATCCGCGCGGACTGCACGCCGGCGCGGTGACCCGCCACGCGCGGCAAATGCCTCCGCTGCGCCCATCGGCCGTTGCCGTCCATGATGATGGCCACGTGGCGCGGCAGCCGGTTCACGTCGAGCACCGGGAATAAACGCGCTTCCTCTGCTGTCAGCGTTCCGAGCAACTCCGAGGTGGCTACTTGCAGGGTTCGTGGATGCGTCGTGTGCGGCACGGTCTTATTAGGCAAATCCTCTTTGCGCCACAAAGTTAACACGCCCTCGGGGGTGGCGCAATCCTGGCCTGCAAACCGATTCATCCAAAGAGTTACACCGGCGCGATGCCGGCGGAGGAGGGATGGACGACGGCCGTATAGACGAGAACAATCGTCAGAAGAATCATGGCGATCGTCGTGGTCCAGGCTACCCAATTAAACCCGCGGCTGTTGATTTGGTCGCCCATCAAGTCCCGCCGGTTAACGAGCAGAAGAATGAATATGAGTACGACCGGCAGGAGAAATCCGTTGGCCACCTGCGACAGCACGGCGATGCGCACGAGCGGGGCCCGCGGCCAGAGAATCAGCGTCGCACCGATGACGATGAGCGCGGTGTACAGAGAGTAGAAGATCTTCGCTTCACTGAACTTCCGGTCGAGACCGGATTCGAATCCCAGCGCCTCGCATATGACGTACGAAGTCGAGAGCGGAAGGATGGACGCCGCGAACAATGACGCGTTCAGAAGGCCCAGCGCAAAAAGCGCGCTCGCGAAGCGCCCGGCGAGCGGCGCCAGCGCCAGCGCGGCGGACTTTGCGTCCGGCACGTCGCGGTGACCGGAGAGATACAAAGTCGACGACGTGCAGACGATGATGAAAAATACGATGACCATGCAACTGATGCTTCCCACCAATACGTCTTTCCGCGTGTGTCCGTATTGCCGGGGTCCCACGCGTTTTTCCACGACCGCGGCCTGCAGGTAGAAGTGCTGCCAGGGAGCGATGGTCGTCCCGACAAGCGCAGCGAGAAGAAGCAGGTACCCGGTGTTGATGGGCGGCGCTTCGACAAACTGGCGAACGGTTGGCACCAGCTTCAAT
>JBGOWC010000232.1:0-4156 GCA_041478415.1 Terriglobia bacterium | reverse complement strand
CTCTCGACATCTGGCCGCTCTATCTCTTCCATCCCGGCGCCGTCACCCTCAACGCCGCGATCACGCGCTATGCTTCTTGCACGATCGAATCACGCGCCCCGGGCGACGCGCGCATCCAACTCGTCTCCCGCGACACCAAACGCGAACAGAGCTTCCCCTCATTCGCGGCGCTAGCCGAAGCGAAGCGCCATGGCCTGCCTCTGCTCGCCGAGCTCGTGAAATATTTTCAGCCGCAGAATGGGTTCACGCTGACGACCGACTCCGAAGCCCCGGCCGGCGCGGGCATCGGCGGCTCCAGCGCCATGGCCGTCGCCATCTGCGCCGCGCTCGATCACTGGACCGGCGCCCGCAAGACCAGGACGGAATGGATTCACATCAGCCGCGATGTGGAAGCGATCGTCATCCGCGTCCCCACCGGCACACAGGACCACTATCCACCCGCCTTCGGCGGCGCCGCGGCCATCGAGCTTCTGCCCGGCGGCGAACGCCGCTCCGCGCTGCGCGTGGATCTCGAAGAGCTCGAGCGGCGGCTGGTGCTTTGCTACACCGGCAAGCCGCGGCAATCCGGCATCAACAACTGGGAAGTTTTCCAGGCGCACATCAATGCAAAGAAAAACGTGCGGCGCAATTTGGAGCGCATCTCCCAAGTCGCGCAGCAGATGCGCCACGCGCTCGAACGCGCGGATTGGAAGTCCGCCGGCAAGCTGATGCGCGAGGAATGGGCTTTCCGCAGGAAAAATCTGCCCACCATTTCGACGCGCACGATTGACGCCATCATTTCCGGCGCGCAAAAAGCCGGCGCTCTCGCGGGCAAAGTGTGCGGGGCCGGCGGCGGAGGCTGCGTAGTGCTCCTCATCGAGCCCGATGCGCGCGCCGCCATCGAAAAAGCCGTTGAGCGCGCCGGCGGGCAGCTCCTCCCGATGCAGATTGACCGCTCCGGCGTCCAGGTCCACGCGATTTAGCGGGGTTTCCCCCTGCGCCATCCGCCCCTTCAATTCTTGCCTGGCATCTGTACGAATGCCTCCCGGCATCGTAAAATACGGACATGCCCGGCTGGCTTGCCATTGCGCTCACTTTCTGCCTGTTCGCCGATGCGGACGCGCCGATGATTTATCGTCTACGCACGCGGCCCACTCCGGTCGCCGATTTTCCGGCCGGTCTGGAGATTCCCGTCCTGCCCTCCCTCGTTCCCGCGCCCGAACAGGTCCAGGCCAATGCGCGCGCCAAGGGCGCGACCCTGCAGCCCGAATCGCGGTTGGCGCTGGTGCGCTACGTTTCGGGCGAGTTTGCCCACGCTCTGAAGCCGCTCCCTGCAGGCAAGGAAGGCTTTCTGATCAACGCCGGCCAGGAGCCGAATTCGCAGTTTCTCGATCGCGCGGTAGCCTCGCACGGTGCCGCGATCCATACCGGCGATTCCGTGCAGATCACGCGCCTCGAATTCCGCCAGCACGACATCATCGTGGACATCAACGGCGGCGGGCGCATCAAGCGACGCTGGCGCGACCGCATCCAGATCGGTTTCGGCGGCTCAAACCCCATCCCGCAAACGCGAACCACTCAGCAGGACACCGGCCCCCCGGGAGTGCAGACCGGCGCGGGCAGCACGATTTTTCTCGAATTCAGCAAGCCGCTCCCGGACCTGACCCCGGCGGACCTGAAGAAAATGCTTTCGCCCATTTTGGACTTCTCGAAGCAGCGTTCCGCCTCCGTGCAGTGGATTGAAACCCTGCCGCCGGACATCAAAAAGGCCATCCAGGACCGCCGCGCCGTCGTGGGCATGGATCGCGAGATGGTTGTCGCAGCGATCGGCCGGCCGGAGCGCAAGGTGCGCGAGCGCGACCCCGACGGCAACGAGATCGAGGACTGGATCTACGGCAATCCGCCTTCGAAGACCGTTTTCGTCCGCTTCATGGGCGACCACGTCACCAGCGTCAAGCAGTACCCCCAGTAATTTTCGCCCCAGCTTCCGCCGCGTTGACATTTCTTCTCGCTGCCCATAGCATTTTCGTTCCCGCGGCGCGGCCGGTACGCCCTGAGCCCGCCGCGGCCAAAAAACCTGCAACGGAGGCTTCATGCCCATCAAGGTCGGCATCAACGGCTTCGGCCGCATCGGGCGCAACATCATGCGCACTGCTCTGGACGACCGCAGCATTGAATTCGTCGCCGTCAACGACGTCACCGATGCCAAGACGCTCGCGCATCTCTTGAAATACGATTCCATCCTTGGCAATCTTCCGCACAAAGTTACGCACACCGAAGACTCCATCGCCGTCGAAGGCAGGAGCTTCAAAGTTTTCAAAGTGAAAGATCCCGCTGAAATTGACTGGCCTTCGGTCGGCGCGGACATCGTCGTCGAGTCCACCGGCCTCTTCACCAAGGGCTCCGACGCCGCGAAGCACCGCCGCGGCCCGGTCAAGAAAGTCATCATCTCCGCGCCCGCGACCGATCCCGACCACACCCTTGTCCTCGGCGTGAACGACAACACCTACGACCCCGCGAAGCACCACGTCGTCTCGAACGCCTCCTGCACTACGAACTGCCTCGCGCCCGTCGCCAAGGTCTTGCACCTGACCTTCGGCATTGTCGCCGGGACGATGACCACCATCCACTCCTACACGAACGATCAGAAGCTGCTCGATCTTCCTCACAAGGACCTGCGCCGCGCCCGCGCCGCCGCCATCTCCATGATTCCGAGCTCCACCGGCGCGGCCAAGGCGCTCCATCTCGTGATTCCCGAGCTCAAGGGCAAGCTCGACGGCTATGCCATGCGCGTCCCCACGCCAAACGTCAGCGTCGTGGACGTCACCGTCTTCACCGAGAAACCCGCGAGCTTCGCCGCCGTGAACGCCGCGCTGAAGGCCGCCTCCGAAGGCGCGATGAAGGGAATTCTGGCCTACAGCGAGGAGGAGCTCGTCTCCGCCGACTTCCGCGGCAATCCGCACTCTGCAATCGTGGACGCGGAATACACCAAGGTCGTCGGCGACCGCTGCGTAAAAGTTCTGGCCTGGTACGACAACGAGTGGGCCTACTCCTGCCGCTGCCGCGACCTCATCAAATTCATGGCCTCGAAATTTTAGCAATTGTGTCATTCTAAGGGCCGATGATTTTCGTCGGCCCGAAGAATCTCAACCATTGCGTCTTGGCGCGCATTCGCTCGTAGCAAGAACGCGAATCACGGTTCATGAATAAGCTCACACTCGACGACCTCGACCTCCGCGGCAAGCGCGTCTTCATCCGCGTGGATTTCAACGTGCCTCTCAAGGACGGCGTCGTCACCGACGACACGCGCATCCGCGAAACCCTGCCCACTCTGCGCATGGCCTTGAAGAAGGGCGGGCGCCTGGTGATCGCTTCTCACCTCGGCCGGCCCAAGGGCGCTCCCGACGCAAAGTTCTCTTTGTTGCCCGTCTCAAAGAAGCTCCAGGAGCTCCTCGAACGGCCGGTGCGCTTTTCCTCCGCCTGCGTCGGCCCCGTCGCGGAATCAAAGAGCAAGTCCCTCGGGGACGGCGGCGTCTTGGTCCTCGAAAACGTGCGCTTCCATCCCGGCGAAGAAATGAACGACGAAGCCTTCTCGAAGCAGCTCGCCGCCCTCTGCGACGGCCTCTTCATCTGCGACGCCTTCGGCTCCGCCCACCGCGCCCACGCTTCGGTCGTTGGCATCACGCGCTTTGTCCAGCAATCGGCCGCCGGAAAACTCATGGAGAAAGAGCTCGAGTATCTCGGCAATGCCATGACCAATCCCGCGCGCCCGTTTGTCGCCATCCTCGGCGGCGCAAAAGTCTCCGACAAGATCGAAGTCATCGAAAACCTGATGAAGATCGCTGACGCCATGCTCATCGGCGGCGCCATGGCCTACACCTTTCTCAAGGCCGAAGGCGAGCCGGTCGGTAAATCGCTCGTCGAAGACGACAAGCTCGATCTCGCTCGCCGCCTGCGCGATGCCGCGCGCGCCCGCGGCTTTCCCCTGCTTCTGCCCGTGGATCACGTCCTCGGCGCGGAATTCAAGCCGGACACCGCAACCCAAACGACCGCGGTCTCCGCCACACCCGATGGCTGGATGGGCCTGGACATCGGCCCCAAGACCATCGCCACCTATCAGCAAAAAATTGCCGCCGCGAAGACCATCGTCTGGAACGGCCCCATGGGCGTTTTTGAG
>JBGOWC010000231.1:0-4170 GCA_041478415.1 Terriglobia bacterium | reverse complement strand
GCCCTGCGGAGAGTCATGCGGTCCTGCTCGAATCCACCCCCGCCGCGAAAAGCACCGTCACGTCAACGAATCTTGCCGTTCGGCTGCGTTTCAACGTGCGCATTGAAGCGAGCCGCTCGCGGCTCTCCCTGTTTCTCCCGGACAATTCCACGAAGCCGCTGGAAATCCAGAAGCAGTCTTCCCCGGACACTTTGACGGCCCAGACCGCGGATTTGAAGGCGGGGAGCTACCGGTTGCGCTGGCAAGTGCTGGCCTCCGACGGCCACATCACCCGCGGCGACATTCCCTTCACTGTCAGCGAATCCTGATGCCGCACATGGCTCGGCTGCTGGGAATTTTTGGATTCCTTTCGGTCCTGCTGAGGGCCGCCACGCTCTGCTTTCAAACGCTGGCCGTCGGTGGAATCGTGTTCGTCGTCGTGGCCCTGCGCGACCGCGAGCTGCGCACCGAGCCTATTCTCCAATCCATCCGCCGATGGATTACCGTCTCCGCTTTGGCCCTCGCCGTCACCCAGATCGTCTCCGTCGTCGCGAACCTCCTGATCCTGATGGAGTCCGCTGACATGAGCCTTGCGGAAGCCATCGGCGCGAATTTCGTGATTGCCAGTGGTCTCTCCATCGCCGCGTCTCTCACGATCGCCATTGCCACCGGCGCCCGCGGCTGGCGCGGAAACCCTGCCCTTCTCCTCCCCGCCATTCTCATTCTCGCCGGAGCGGTGATGACCAGTCACTCCGCCTCGCGGATGGAATACCGGTGGACCATGGTCGGGTTCACCGCGCTCCATCACGCCGCGACCGCAACGTGGATCGGCGGTCTGCCCTATCTGCTGCTCGCCAGCCGCCGCGCGTCCGATCCCTGCATCAAGAAAAAACTCAGCGCGAATTTCTCGCAGGTCGCTCTCGCGAGCGTCGCCGTTCTCGCCGGCGCGGGGCTCGCTCTCGGCGTCACCTATGTCGGCTCCTGGAATGCTCTCTACGGCACCGCGTATGGGGTCATGGTGAGCGCCAAAGTCCTTCTCTTCGGAATTCTGCTCATCCTCGGTGCGTTCAATTTCTGGATCGTTCGCCGCATGCGCGCAAGCTCCGGCCCGCAGCCCGCCAGCCTTCTCCGCTTCGGCGAAGCGGAAATCGGCATCGGCTTGGCCGTGATCTTGGCGGCCGCTTCACTGACCTCGCAGCCTCCGGCCGCGGACCTCACCGCGGGGCGCGTGACCCCCCGCGATATTTTCGAACGATACGCGCCGAAATGGCCTCGGATGACCAGCTCCAGCTTCCAAGATCTTCCCGAGCCGAGCCTGCAAATCGTCAAGCGCGCTGCTGCCGCGGGCATCGCTCTTCCCAACTCTTACGTACCCGGACAAGCCGTCCCCAATCTCTACACCCCGGCAGACATCGCCTGGTCGGAATATAACCATCACTGGGCGGGAATTATCGTGCTGGCGATAGGATTGCTCGCACTCGCTGCCCGCACGGGGCGCGTCCCCTGGGCGCGCAACTGGCCGCTCACCTTCCTGGTCCTGGCCGTCTTCCTTTTCATCCGCTCGGATCCGGAAAACTGGCCGCTCGGACCCAACGGTTTCTGGGAAAGTTTTCTCGCGCCCGATGTTCTTCAGCACCGCGTGTTCGTCGTGCTGCTCATTCTATTTGCGATTTTCGAATGGCGGGTGGTGACGAATCGTGCGCATTCAAGGGCCGCCGCGCTCGTGTTTCCGGCCATCTGCGCCCTCGGCGGCGCGTTTCTCCTGACGCATTCCCATTCCGTGACCATCAGCAAGGAAGACGTGCTCGCGGAAATCAGCCACGTGCCGCTGGCGATTCTGGGAGTTGTCGCCGGATGGTCCCGCTGGCTGGAATTGCGTTTGCCTCAGACCGACGATCGCACGCGGCGCATTCTCTCCTGGGTCTGGCCGGTCTGCTTCATCCTCATCGGCCTCGTTCTTCTCGATTATCGCGGAGCCTGAGCGCTCGCGCCGCTAATTCTTGCCGGGCGGGAGTTTGCGCGGGGGCTAGCGCAGGAAATAACGAAGATCCGGTTATTTCCCTGACTCGGCGGTGGCATTGAGTACTACGTGTAAAGGAGCAACTTGCTGCGGCTTGGTGTATCGATTGACCAGGAATCGCTGGCCGTCCTTGGTTACATCGTAGGTGTACAAATCTGTTGAAGAAACCTGCGCCCGGAGCTGGCTCTGGAACAACGGCGTCGGGTTGCCGGTGGAGAAAGTTCCCGCACTGTTGACCGGCACCACCGTCAATGTGCCCCTGGCCCCGATGTAGAAAATCTCTTTTCCGTCTGCGCGCCAGCGAGGCTCGGTCCCGCCGCCGCGGGACACCTGCCACTTGCCGGCGGCGGTGGGAAAGGTCGTCACGTAAATCTCCCAATCACCCGACTCGTTCGACGCGTATGCCACCCACTTGCCGTCCGGGGATATCTGTCCGTTGGTCTCGTTGGCCTTGGTGGCCAGGAACGGCACCATCTTCCCGCCTCCTACCGGGAGGAGCACCAAATGCGAGCCTCCAGTGGCCGGCTGCCACGTGCAGAGGATTTCCTTGTCGTCGAGTGACCATGAGTTCGGAATGATATCGTCACTTCCCTGAGCGCCTACCTCGAAAATCGATTTCGCAGGCTGCACCCCTTGCGCCTGCTTCAAGTAGATTTGTACTCGGTTCGGTACGGAGCGGTAGGCAACCAAGGTTCCGTCACGCGACCAGATACCTGCAGCTTCCTCGGCCGGATCGAAAGTAAAGCGCGAGTTGGTGCCGCGCCTGAGGTCGCTGAGCCAGATATCGACGTTGTTGGCTTTTACGTCCGCGATGTCCACGGCTACCCGGCTGTTGTCGGGCGAAAGGGTTGGATTTGCGAGCACCCCGGCATCGCCCACGTGGCCCAGTTCTTTGCCAGCTCGGTCATACCAGGTCAGCACCGAGAACGCAGCCCCGCCAGTCGGGTTGTAAACGACGGTTCCGTTCTCTGCCACGGTGAACGCGCCCCAGTAGGTCGACGGCTGGAAACCGACCTGATCGGCGACGACTTGTTGCTCGCCTGACGTCGTTCCCTTGGAAACGTCCACAGGAGTCGCCCGCAGCGATCTCTTCTCATCCACATAAAACAAGTAGCCGTTTGCGTATCCCGGGTTCGAGCGGGCTAGAAGGACCAACCTCTTTTCGTTGCCAGTGAGTGAACCGAAGTAGATGCCGCTGGCGCGGTCATCGCTGGCGTTCGTGAAACTTCCCGCCCAGAACAAGAAGTGCTCGCCGTCTGGTAGAAAAACGGGCCAGCGGTGCGAAACCTCTTTTGTGCTGGAGTAAATCTTATCGGTCAGCGGAGCGGCGCTGCTACCGTCCGCATTCACTGTCCATAGCCATCCGCCAAATTCGGGTGCGTAGACGATGACGCCGCGGCGTCCCCAGCTTCCACCGCGCCCGCTCGTCGCGCTGGCAAGGACTTGCGGCACTCCGCCGGAGACCGAGACCTTTTTCAGCTTGCCATCGGCGAAAAACGCCACGTAGCCGTCGTCGGGTGACCAGAACGGATAACTTGCACGCTCGGTGCCCGGCAGAACGGCTACTCTCGCGGAACCGATGCGCTGCACCCTCAGCATGTTTGCCCCGGAGACTTCATCCGGCGAGACGAATGCCAGCATGCGCCCATCAGCTGAGAGGGCCAAATGGCTCACTTCTCCCTGGGTGGGAATGGCGAACTCGAGTCGCTCACCCCGGGTCTTTTGTGGCCTGAGCAGATATACAGACGCAGTCACCGCCACGAGCCCCAGCACCCCGGCCGCAAGAATCATGCCTGTAACTTTGCGCTTCGCCGGGGACTTTTCGACTCCCAGCTTCGCAACTTCCGAAATCCCGCTCGACTCTCGAATCCAGTCGAGTTCCAGCTTCAGGTCATGCGCACTCTGTGGCCGTTCGTCAGGATCCTTTGCAAGACACGTCTTGACAATGCGCTCCAGCAGCAGCGGCGTCATCGGCTGCAACTCGCGCATCGGCCGAGGCTCTTCTTTCAAAATCGCCGCGATCAAGCTTGCTTGGCTCTTTGCCTCAAACGCCTTCTTTCCCGTCGCCATCTCATAGAGCATGGCGCCGAAGGAAAAAATGTCGCTCCGGGCGTCGGCTTCTTTGCCTTCCAATTGTTCCGGCGACATGTATTGCATCGTGCCGGCGATGG
>JBGOWC010000308.1:0-3199 GCA_041478415.1 Terriglobia bacterium | reverse complement strand
GTTTCTTCCCCGACGACAAACGCCCGCGAGTCTTCTGGGCCGGCATCGAAGCGGGGCAGGCTCTCGCGCGGCTTGCAGGAGCAACAGAGCATGTACTCGAGCCGCTGGGCATCGCGCGCGAGCAGCGAGAATTCTCCGCGCATCTCACGCTCGCTCGCTTCCCGCAGCCGGGAGCCCTTCCGGAAAGATTCCGCGCCGCCGTGCGCGAACTGGCCGCGATCGAATTTGGCGCGCATTCCGCCGGTGAGTTCTGCCTCATTGAAAGCCAGCTAAAACCATCCGGCGCGCAGCACACGCGTGTCGCGGCGTTTCCGCTCGGGGCGGAAGGAAGTTGACGCCGTGCATTCTTCCGCCGCCCAGTTCGCGTGGATTCCGCTTGCGGCCTACCTCACCGGCTCGATTCCCTTCGGCCTGCTACTCGGAACAGTTTTCGGTGGCGGGGACGTGCGCCAAGCCGGCAGCGGAAATATCGGCGCGACGAACGTCGCGCGCGTCGCGGGCCTGCTCCCGGGCGTTCTAACGCTGCTCCTCGACGCCGGCAAAGGCGCCGCCGCTGTCTGGCTCGCGGCGCGCTTCACCGAAGAGAGTGCCCTCTACATGATCCTCGCGGGCCTTGGCGCGCTAATCGGCCACTGCTTCCCCGTCTGGCTGAGATTTCACGGCGGCAAAGGCGTGGCTACCGGAGCCGGAATTATCGCAGTACTCTGCCCTCTGGCGCTCGTGACCGCAATTGGTCTCTGGATTCTGATGGTAATTTTCTGGCGCTACGTTTCGCTTGCTTCGATCGCTGCCGCGGCGGCCATGCCGTTACTCGTCTATCTGCTGTGGGCTCCGCGCCACGCGCCGCCGCTTGCCGTGAGCCTCGGCACGCTCGCCGCGGCCGCCCTCATCATCTGGAAGCACGATGCAAACCTGCAGCGGCTCTTTGCCGGTGAAGAGCCGCGCTTCACAACGAGCCGAAAAAACCAAAGTGGAAACGGCGCGTGACGCGCATCGCCATCCTCGGAGGCGGCAGTTGGGGCTCGGCGCTGGCAATACTTCTTGCGCGAAGCCCGAGAGCACATAACGTCTCGCTATGGGTGCACGACCCGGCCGTGGCAGAAGCCATTCGCCGCGAACGCGTCAACACGGTCTATTTGCCCGGATGCGCGATCCCGGCAGGCGTGCGCGTGACCAGCGACGCAGCGGAAGCTCTTGCGGGCGCGCGCATTGTCCTCGGCGCGATGCCTTCGGCGCATGCACGCGCCGTCTATTCGCGCGCGCTGCCGCATCTGGCGCCCGACGTCGTCTTCGTCAGCGCGACGAAAGGCCTCGAGTCCGGGACCCACGCGCGAATGAGTGAAGTCCTCACGCAAGTCATCTCGCCGAAATTTCCGCCGCGGATAGCGGTTCTTTCCGGGCCGTCGTTCGCCGCCGAGGTCGCGCGGGGCGACCCGACCGCCGTGGTTCTTGCCTCGCGCGACCTCGCGCTGGCATCCACGTTGCAAGATGAATTCTCCGGGCCCACATTCCGCCTGTACACCAACGAAGATCTTCTCGGCGTCGAATACGCCGGCGCGATGAAAAACGTCATCGCCATTGCCGCCGGCGCCTGCCAGGGCATTGGTCTCGGCTCAAACACGCTTGCCGCGCTCATCACCCGCGGCCTCGCTGAAATGACGCGGCTGGCCGTCGCGCTCGGTGCCGCGCCGGAAACGCTCACCGGCCTCGCGGGGCTCGGCGACCTCGTTCTCACGTGCACGGGCGCTCTGAGCCGCAACCGTCACGTGGGATTCGAGCTTGGCAAGGGGCGGCCGCTTCAAGAAATTCTCGCCGGAATGCGCATGGTCGCGGAGGGGGTCGGCAGCACCGGGGCAGTTCTCGAGCTCGCGCGCGGCGCGGGAATCGAGCTTCCCATCAGCGAGCAGGTGTTCGCCATCCTGCGAGGCGAGCGGTCGCCCCGCGATGCGATCCGCGCCATTATGGAGCGCCCGCTGAAACGCGAGTAGAGCACCAGTCAAGCGACGCCCGCCCACATTCCCCACCACGGTGCCCGCTGGTACCAAAGTCCTATTTGGCAGAGGGTGACACCCAGGCGACGCGGCCCACCGCGAGTCAAATCCGCCGCGTAAAATAGGAAGACCATGCCCGAAACGTTTTCCAGCCGATGGCAGAGATTTCGCGCCGGGCGTGTGCGCATTCTTTGGCTCGTTCTGGGCGCGATGCTGCTCGTGAGCGCCTTTCCGCTGGCCCTCTATCATCGCCAGGTGCTGCAACTCAGCCAGGAAAAGCTCGTGGATACCGAGAAGGTCCAGCAGACGGAAGTGACGCGTTCGCTCGCCGACGAGGTCAACCTGTTCGAGGCCAATCTGACGCAGCAACTCATCAGCCAGCGCCAGATTTTCGCGCTCACCGGGCTGATCCAGGACATTGAAGATCCCGCCGCCCAGCCCAAGGTAACGCGGCTGCTCGAAAATTTCGTCGCCAGCAACCCGAGCACGTTTCTCTACCTCACCGCCGTCGGCCGAAAAGGGAAAGGAACGGGCGCCTCGCAGGCGAACTTCCGCCCGGAGCAGGATCCTTTTGTCAGCCGCGCCTTGCAACGCGCCTTCGCCACCTGCGTGCAATCGCTGAAGTTTCGGAGCGATCCGCTGGCGCTGGCGCCGGACAACCGGCCGGCGTTTGTGATCGCCGTGCCATTGAAGGTTGGCGACGAGTTTACGGGCATGCTGGCGGCGGTCGTCTCGCTGGATGCCGTGCTGCACCGCCTGCAAGAGACGAGCGTGCGGGGCCGCGTCGTCTTCGTTGTGGATCACTACGGCCACGTCGTGGCGCACCCATCGGCGCTCGACCTTGTCCCTGGCACGGACCTCAGCTCGCTCTCGCCGATCGTCGCGCAAATCCGCTCGCTGCCGCAGGAGCTGCGCGCGACGGAGAACATGCGCTTTGCGCTGAGAGAAAAAAACCGCTCGATCGAGATGATCGGAACTTACAGCACGCTCCCGGAGGCGAATTGGGCGGTGGTCGCGCAGCGCAGCCTCGCCCAGGCGCGCGAAGACGCCGGCGTGAAAGAGCTGAACCGCCAGGCGCTGGCGTTCGTTCTGATTGTGACGCTTGCCGCAATCATCGTCGGCTATTTTTTCGCCGTGGGTATCAGCACGCCGATCCGCGGCCTCGCGGCTTCGACTCGCGCGATCAGCCGCGGCGAATTTCATCAGCG
>JBGOWC010000058.1:0-8350 GCA_041478415.1 Terriglobia bacterium | reverse complement strand
CGAGTGGCTGCGGTTCCTGGTGGTGCTCGGCGGAATGATGAGCGCGTTCGGGATGTTCAATGCGCTGGTGATGAGCTACTCGCGGCTGCCGCTGGCGATGGCGCGGGATGGGTTGCTGCCGAAGGTCTTCGCAAAGACGAGCCGCAGGACAAATGCGCCCTGGGTGGCCATCCTGGTGTGCGCCACCGGCTGGGCGCTCTGCCTTGGGCTGGGTTTCAAACGGCTCATCACGCTGGATATCATGCTGTACGGCGCGGCGCTGATGCTAGAGTTCGTGACGCTTGTGGCGCTGCGGATTAGGGAGCCTGAATTGAAGCGCGAGTTCCGCGTTCCGGGGGGGCTCACGGGAGCGATTCTCGCGGGAGTCTTTCCGCTGCTGCTCCTGAGTCTGTCGCTCGTGGAGGGCGGTACGGAGACGGTTCTGGGGATGAATGGGCTGGTCTTCGGCGCGCTGATCATTTTGGCCGGGTTTGCCATCTACTTTGCGACATCGTCGCTCCGGCGGCCGCAATCCGCGACCGTTCCGGCGGACGACCCTTCGCCAGCCGACTGAAGCCGCCTCTTCCCGAGACCCTGGAGGACCGGCCCGGAGCCAAATCTGGGTATTGATACGCGGGCCGAAGTGGAGTATTCTCTTTCGGAGGAGAGTAGCATCCCCCTCTCCGTGAGTGTTGTTTGCCCGAGTGCAATCCGTCCCCGCTTGTTCTGGGGTGTCCCCAACTGAGGGAATTCCGCGGCGCGAAAGCGGCAGCGGACGCAAAGCAGAACGACCCGCGGTCTCCCAACAAAGTTGGGAGAAATTTCAGCCGCGGGAGCGGAGCGCCATTTCTCGAAGTTGGAGATGGGATGGTGGGGTAAAATACCGCGGTCCAGGGACCGCGGCCGCAGGCTCCACTGCTTCCGCAAGGGAGCGATTTCCGTGAAGTCAAAAGGGTTCAGCCTGATCGAGATGGTCGTCTCGTTGGCGATCCTCCTCGTGCTCGTCATCATCAGCATCCCCAGCCTGGATCAGGGTTATCAAACCTACTTATTGAATCGGAATGCCTCGTCGGTCTCCTCGACGTTGAAATTGGCGCGTTTCGAAGCCATTCGCCGCAATCGGATTGTGAACTGCCAGATCCAACAGATCGGCATGGCTTGGACGGTGTGGTCGGATACGAACGGCGATGGGCTGTTGGATCCCACCGAGGCGCAATATACGCTGACCGCGAACGACGTTCTCCTTCCGTCTTCGGAAGTCCCCGATCCGTCCTCGATGGGGTACAACTCCGTCACGTCGCTTTCGGAAGGGAACAGCAGCGTGGGGTTTGACTTCCGCGGCGCGGTTTACCCGGCTTCGGTGGTTTCTACGGTTTACGTGATCTACATCGGGAACGCCGCGCAGCCGCGTTACGGATTCCGCGCCGTCGCGCTGATGCCCACGGGCAACATACAGGTGTGGACGGCAACGACGGGAAGCAACTGGCAGAAGCTTTTCTGACCGCGAGTGGGAGACGAGCGATGAGACCCATTCAACAAAGAATCAAAAAAAGCCGGCAGGGTGGTTTCACGCTGGTGGAACTGGCCATTGCGACGGTCGTGGTGCTGGTCGGCGCGGTCGCTCTGGCGCAGTTGGTCCCCGTGGCGCTGTACATGAACCAGGCGAATCGCAACGATTCGAGCGCACTGGTCTATGCGCAGCGGGAGCTGGAACAGATGATCCATCAGCCGCTGGCCGCAACAGCGTTTACCGACGCGGATGGAAACCCGTGCAGCCTTGGTGACCCGACAAGTCCAAACGTAGTGGTGGGCAGCCCGGTGGCCACGTTGAATAACGCGACGGTGATTGATTTCACCGCCGCGGAGGAGCCTGGCTATAGCTTCAACTATCACGACCCCAATGATCCGATGGGCAGCTTTTATGACGTTCGCTGGGCGGTGATCACGACGGTCAAAGGGAGCACGGTGACAGGCAAGCGATTCGTGCTCGGGGCGCTGAAGCGGAGCGAAAAGACGCCGTTCCAGCCGGTCACGCTGGATGTCTGGGTGCAGCGATGAAGCGAAGGCGGGATGGCTCGCGCGGATTTTCGCTGATTGAGATGATGATCACGGTGCTGCTGTTCACGGCGCTGATGGGAGCGGCCTTCGGCCTGTTGCAGGTGACGCAGGAACGCTATCAGACCGAGTCGCAAGTGCTGGATTCTTTTCAGGACGCGCGACTGGCCCTGGACCAGATGGTGCGGGACATCACGGCCGCCGGCTTTCCTCCGGCAAACCATTTTTCGGGTACGCCGCCGTTTACGGCCTATGCGAGCTCTCCGTTTGCCTGGAGCCCCAGCTACCCGGCGACGCCCTGCATCGTGGGGGCATGCGCGACGCCTGGTGATTTCGATCTCATTGTTGAAACCGACAGCGGCAGCGGCGTGCAGTGGATTCGTTATCAGCTTCAGGGAACGACCTTGTACCGCGGTGTGGCGGCGAAGGCCGACGGGGTGGACCCAGCCGATGCGACCGCGCCCAATTTGGTGCCCTACATCCAGAACGTGATGAACAATGCGTCCGCGGCGCAGATCGCGCAGTTTCAGGGGCCGTATCCGGCGATGTTTCCCGGCGGCAATCCGGTTCTCCTTTTCCACTACGACTTCGAGCCGGGGAGCTCTCTAAACACGCCGCCCAACATTTCTTCGGTGAATGTGACGCTGATCATGATGGCCGCGCAGCCCGACGTGCATACGGGCCTGCCGCGGCTGGTAGAACTGAACGGGCGCGGCAACCGGATCAATCCCAGCAATTAGGGCTGAGCAATTACAGGAGACCGTGATGGCAGCGAGAGTTCGAGCGCGGAAGAGGTCGCAAAGCGGCGCGGCGCTGCTGATTGCGATTTTTGCGCTGATGCTCATCAGCGTGGTGGCCATTACGCTGATTCTTTCCTCGGGCACGGAGAGCGCCCTGGCTTCAAACTACCGGTCATCGGTGCGCGTCAACTACGCTGCGCTTGCGGGGCTGGAGGAAGGGCGCGGACGGCTCTCGCCGAAGAATCCAAATTATTTCGGCGCATTCATCGCGCCGCCGGGAAGCACGCTGGCGCTGGGACAGGTGCGCTACATCCTGAACGCCTCACCCGGAGAGACCGTTGATCCACTCGATTCGGCAACGCCTTCGAGCTATCCGGATCTGGAGTATCAGAAGGAATTTGGTGTTCCTCCCGACTCGGGTTCAGTCCTGACGACGAATTCCGTCTCCCCAGTGGCGGGAACGCTAGGCCCGCTCTATAAGTGGGTGCGCATCAACGCCGTCACGGAACGATCGCTGGGCATCGACGTGGATAGCAGCGGCGGCACTCCGAATAACACAACGCCATTGTTCTACGATGGGCAGCACCTGAGTCTCAGCAGTTCCACCGGACGTCAAGCTTTCGGAATCACTTCGCTGGCCGTCCTGCCGGACGGAAGCCAGAAGATTCTCCAGTACGTGGCCGCCCCGATTAGCTTGAACCTTACGTTTTCCTCGGCAATCACGCTGGACGGCGCGGGTAGCGTCTTCAATCCGACGACAAATTCTAGTTTCCAGGCCGAGGGTCGCGACCAGATCAAAGGGGGTCCCTATGGGGTACCCTGCGGATCGCCTCAACCTGATATTGCGGCTGTCGGCGTGACCGATAGCGCGGACGTGACCGCGGTCAAGACGGCCATTGGCGCCCGCGCGAGCCGTTATAAGGGGACCCCTGGCCCTCCCCCTAGCCCTCCGAGCGTGTCCGACGTCAGCGGCGGGCTGAATACATCTTTCCAAACGCCTGCGGCGCTGGATGCGCTGATGCAAACCGTGAAGCTCTATGCGGATTGGGCCTATCCGGGCCCAACGACGAGCGGTCTGCCCACGAGCGCGCTCGGCACTTCGAGCAATCCGCAAATCGTTTACGTCGAGGGCGATTTATCGCTCACCGGGACGGTTACCGGCTACGGAATCCTGGCGGTGACGGGCCAGTTGACATCCACCGCGCACCTGACCTGGAGAGGAATCGTGTTGGTCGTCGGAAAAGGCGTGATGACCGTCGGCACCACACTGGACAATGAAATTGACGGCGCGCTCCTTCTCGCCAAGACGCGCGACTCGAGCGGAAACCTGCTCGGTGTGCTGGAACCGGCCATGCTGGACTGGTCCGCCGGGACCGGCGACGGCGTGTTCTACAACACTTGCCGGATCAACGAAGCGCAAAACAATTTGAACGTGAAAGTCCTGTCGTTCCGCCCGTTGACGCAGTAGAAGCCACCGCGCGATTTCGTGGCGGCCCGTGGCGACGCCGCCACGCACCGCCCCTTTTTGGTATCCTGCTGGACGTGCGAACCGCGGCCCTCTCCCTTCTCATCCTCCTCGCAGTGATTCCCTTTGCTTCACCGTTCGCGCGGCAACAGCAGCCCGCGCCAGCCGGTGGCGCGGCACAATCGTCCACGCTGGCGCCGCCTTCCACCGTTTCTCCGCCGGGTCAAGTCACGCCACTCCCCATTCGCGCGGCGCTGCACATCGTTGTCCTGGACCCGGCGCACGGCGGGACGGACCCCGGCGCGCGCGGGACGGGCGGCGTTCGCGAGAGCGACCTGGTCCTTGGCTACGCGGGACAGATTCGCGCCGCTCTCGAGAAGCAAGGCTTCCTGGTGGTGCAGACGCGGCAGGGCAACGACAATCCGTCGTTTGACGACCGCTCGGCGCTGGCGAATGCGCAGCGTGGCGCGATTTTTCTCACGCTGCACATCGGGTCCACCGGCGTGCCGGGAACCGTGCGCGTTTATACGATGCCGGATGGGCCAGCGGTTGCAGCGGCGGGCCGGTTTCTGCCGTGGGACCGCGCGCAGGCGGCGTACCTTCCGCTGAGCCGGAAGCTGGCGGAACTGGCGCAGGGCCAGCTCACGCCGCTTTTCAAGGGCTCGCCCGACAACGCGTTGACGGCGACGATCCGGCAGTTGCGGACGACGGCGGCGCCGGCGATCGCCGTGGAGATTTCAAGCGTGTCCGTGGAAGACCGCGGCACGCTGGACCAGATGGGGCCGGGCCTTGCGGACGCGCTGGCGCGGGCCGTGGCGGCATTCAAGCCGGTCTACGACGCCACGCCGAATCCGGGAGGTGCGTCGTGACACCGCGCTGGCGAGTTTGGTTGATCGCCGCACTAGCGGTGGCGGTCCTGGGCGCAGCGATCTACTTTCCGATCCTGCGCCGGCGATTGAAGCGGGCGGCGCAGGAGCAGGCGCGATCCGAGGAGAGGGCGCGGCACGAACTGACGCAGCAGCCGATCTCCGCGCCGGGCGACCTTCGCGTCAAAGCGAAGCTCTTCTGGGCCTCCGGGAAAGACGATGGCGCGCTGGCTCCGGTGACGGTGGAGCTGCCACTCTTGAACGATGCCGTGTTGCGGGCAAAGCAGGTGTTGAACACTCTGCTCGCGGGCCCCGTGGATGCCGAGCTCCGCACGCTTCCGCCGGACGCCGCGCTGCTGGAGTTTTATCTTCTGCCCGACGGCACGGGCGTGGCGGATTTTTCCGAGGCGCTTGGAACTTCCCTGCCCTCCGGCATCGAGAGCGAAAAGCTGGCGGTGGACTCGATTGCGCGCACGCTCGAAGCAAATGTGCCGCAGGTGCAGCGGCTGAAGATTCTGATTCACGGGCAGGAGATGGAAACACTCGCGGGGCATCTCGATCTGACCGTGTCGTTTGTCGTAAATGCGAAAGCCACCGCCGCGCCGGCAGCGCCGCCCGCGAAGTTGACACCTGAAAGCGCGCCCGGCAAACTGAGCCAGCCGGAGCACAAGCCGTGACACCGAAGGCAGCACCGGGAGGAAATTTGCGAAGCGACGGCCGCAGCGCCGAGCAGATGCGTGCGTTGAAAATCACGCCGGACTTTATCTCCACGGCGGAGGGCAGCGTGCTGATCGAGCTCGGCAAGACGCGGGTGATTTGCACGGCGACGGTGGACGACGGCGTGCCGTCGTTTCTGAAGGGCAGCGGCAAGGGCTGGGTGACCGGCGAATACGGAATGCTGCCGCGTGCGACCGAACAGCGGACGGCGCGGGAGGCGGCGCGCGGCAAACAATCCGGCCGCACGCTGGAGATTCAGCGGCTGATCGGGAGGTCGCTGCGCGCGGTGACGAACCAGACGGCGCTTGGCGAGCGCACCGTGTGGATGGACTGCGACGTGATCGAGGCGGACGGCGGGACGCGCACGGCGTCCATAACCGGCGCGTTCGTGGCCCTGGCGCTGGCGCTCGAACGGATGGTCTCGGCGGGAATTCTGAAAACGCTTCCGCTCACGGACACAGTCGCGGCGACGAGCGTCGGCCTCGTGGACGGCCGCGCGCTGCTCGATCTTGCGTACGAAGAAGATTCGCGCGCGGAAGTGGACATGAACGTGGTGATGACCGGGAGCGGCAAGTTCGTGGAGATTCAGGCGACGGCGGAAGGCCAGCCGTTCGGCGGCAGCGAGATGCAGGATCTTCTGGCGCTGGCCGCGGCCGGAATTCGCCGCCTCACCGAACAACAGCGCGCCGTCCTGCCCATGCACTTCAGTGCGCGCGCCCGTTAAGTTGTTCCTGGCCTCGTCGAACGCCGGAAAGCTCGGCGAATTCCGGGCGCTGGCGCAGACCTTCTCTTCCCCGCTGACTTTCGAGCTCGCGCTGGTTCCCGGATTCGATTCCCTGCCGCAATTCGAAGAGGCAGCGCCAACTTTCGCGGAGAATGCGCTCGGCAAGGCGTTGCACTACTCGCGGCTGAGCGGCGGACTGATCATTGCGGATGACTCGGGGCTTGTGGTGCCGGCGCTGGGCGGAGCGCCCGGCGTGCGTTCGGCGCGCTTTGCCGGAGCGAAAGCCACGAGCGAAGAAAAGATTGCGAGATTGCTGGAAGAGATGCGCGGGAAGCGGGGCGGTGAGCGCGCGGCGCACTTCGCCTGCGTGATTGCACTGGCCGAACGCGGGCGGCCGATGGCGATCGTCAGCGACCGCGCGGACGGCATGCTCCTCGAAGCACCTCGGGGGAGCGGCGGCTTCGGATACGATCCGGTCTTTTACTTCACCGCTCTCGGCAAGACATTTGCGGAGCTATCGACGGCGGAAAAGAATCAGCACAGCCACCGCGGCCGCGCGTTTCGAATACTGCTGCACTTTCTGCCCGATCCGCACCATAAGTGAGTTCCTGTACCCGCGGTCTTTGGACCGCGGGTATTCCCGATGCAATCCCGCGGGAACGGCCGGAAGAGTAATTCCCGGCCTCTGAAGAGGCCGGCTACACGGAGGCGTCATCTCACTGTGCTATATTCTTGGCCCCTATGGCGACCAAGAAAAAACCCAAGAGGACAAGACTCGTGGCACGGAAGAAGAACAAGCCAACGAAACGCGCCAAAGCCTCAAGAATCACGCGTGTGGCCGGAACCGATCCCAAGCGCGTCGCCGCGATACTCGTGAGGCTGGACGAGGCCTATCCGGCGGCGACGTGCGAGCTAAGACATGGCAATCCGTTCCAACTGCTGATCTCGACGATACTGTCGGCGCAATGCACGGACGTGCGCGTCAACGAAGTGGCGAAAACGCTCTATCCGAAATACCCGACACCCGAAGCATTTGCCCACGCGAACCCGAGTGAGCTGGAGAAGGACATCCGGCCGACGGGATTTTTCCGGAACAAGACGAAGTCCATCATGGGCGCGAGCAAGATCATCATCGAGAAATTCGGCGGGCAGGTGCCGCGCACCATGGAGGAGATCTTGACGCTGCCCGGGGTGGCGCGAAAAACGGGCAATGTCGTGCTTGGCACGGCGTACGGCATCGCGTCCGGAATCGTGGTGGACACGCACGTCCTGCGGCTATCCCAGCGGCTGGACCTTTCGCGGAATGAAGATCCGAAGAAAATCGAACAGGACCTGATGCAGGTGATCCCGAAAGAAAAGTGGATTCTCTTCTCGCACCAGATCATCTGGCACGGCCGGCGCGTCTGCGCGGCGCGCAAACCGAAATGCGCGGAGTGCAACCTCGAGACGATTTGCACTTCAAAAGACAAGACCGTCTAGCGTGGCGGGCGAATATCCACGGGATGCTAATTCTCCGGTAGTTTCAGGGACGGGCGTACGCAGGGGTCGCGGGCGGGGCGTAGTCCTGCCCGTACTTGTTTTTGTGGGCCACTTTGGAATCCCCGTTGTCAAGGATCTGGAGCGGCTCGAGAGTGCGCGCCGAATTGGAAATTACTACCGTACGGGCGAAGAGCTTCAGCTCGTCGGGCACGCTGCGCTCATACCACACCTGCATCTGGTAGCGCCCATTGGGAACACCAGGAATCGTCACGCGGCCGGAACGGTCTGAGATGCCAAAGTATGGAGTGGCGACCGCAAGGACGAT
>JBGOWC010000025.1:0-11281 GCA_041478415.1 Terriglobia bacterium | reverse complement strand
GTGCCAGTCATCGTCCCGATCGAAGTCACATTCCGTCTTTTCTAGTCCCTACACCTGAGGCTAGCTACTCGCACCCTCTCCGTCGAATCTCCTCTGCGATTTGCAGCCGGGCTTCCCTATGAACTCCTTCTGCGCAACGGAACCAAAACACGGCTACATGCGCGGCGCTCGGTTCTGTTAGGATGGCCGCGATGCGGCTTTTCTTGAAATCATTCACAGTGGCGTGCGGTTTCTTGACGATTCTTGCGATGCCCGCGCCGGCACAGACGGGCTCCACCGCGACGCCGGCGGCAGGCGCGATTGAATTCGTCGCGCGAATCACGCCCACGGCCGCGCGCGCCGAGCCCGTGCGGCAGTTCACGTTCTATCTGCTCACGAAGAGCTACGCCGAAATCGTTCGCGCGGAGGAAGCGGCCGATCCGCTCCCTTCTCGGAATGAATTTATTGCCGGGCTCAAGCTCTCGAGCCAGCTCAAGGACTGGATGAAGGCGCACGAGACGATGGATCTCGCCGCCTCCGAGCTCGAACAGTTCCTCTCGGGCGAGGAAATCGTGAGCATCCCGGAATTTCTGGATGCCTATCTGCACGCCAACAGCGGCGGCGTTACCCGCGGTCTGCCGAAGCCGAAATATACCGATGCCGACAGGACTCAAAACCCGGAGCGCTACGCGCAATTGAGGCAGGAGTATCTCGCCGCGTTGAAGAAATTCATCGGGGCGAACCCGCAATCGCTGGGCGGGATGGAAGCTTACCTGGACACCCTGAATCCCGCGCGAAAGTGGAATCAGATCACGGCGGAGCAACGCCGGCGGCTGCAGCGCCGGACGCCCGAAGTCGCGCAGACGCGCTATCTGGTGGCGAAGGCGGATACCGACCTGGAAGGCCGTGCGACGCTTGCGAACGTTCCTCCCGGCAACTACTGGCTGAGCACGCTGGGGCTCGACGCCGCCGCGGGAGATGTGCGGCTGCACTGGGACACGGCGGTTACGGTCGAGGCCGGCCGCACCACACGCGCCGAGCTCACCAACATCAACGCATCGGACTCGCGCTCCTCCTCCCCGTGACGCGGTAAGAGTCTCCTGACGATGGGCACTCCTTGGCATTGGATTGAATTCAATCTCTTCGTCCTCGTAGCGATTGCGCTCGATCTCGGGGTATTTCATCGCCACGCGCGCAAGGTGCGCCTGCGGGAAGCCGCTGCCTGGAGCCTGGTCTGGGTCGCCCTCTCAGTGGTGTTTGGGTTCGGAGTCTACCACTGGTACGGCACGCAGCGCGCACTCGAGTTCTTCACCGGCTACGTCATCGAAAAATCCCTGAGCGTGGACAATCTTTTTATCTTCTTGATTGTCTTTCGCACGTTTCGCGTGGAATCGCGCTTCCAGCACCGGGTCCTGGCATGGGGAATCCTGGGCGCGCTGATCATGCGCGGCCTTCTGATCGCTGCCGGAGCGGCGCTGATCGCGCGGTTCGGTTGGATCCTGTACGTCTTCGGTGCATTCCTCTTGTACGCCGGCGGGCACATGCTGTTCGCAAAAGCGAAGGAAATGCATCCGGAACAGAATTTCTTTTTTCGGTTTGCGAGCCGCCACCTCCGCGTAACCAGGGAGTATCACGACGAGCATTTCTTTGTGCGCCAGGGAAGCCGGCTGTTCGCCACTCCGCTGTTTCTCGTGCTTCTGGTGGTGGAGATCACCGACGTGACGTTCGCGCTTGATTCGATTCCCGCGATTTTCGGCATCACGCGCGATGCCTTCATCGTGTACACATCGAATGTGTTTGCGATTCTCGGCTTGCGCGCGCTGTATTTCCTCCTCGCCGGCGTGTTGGACTATTTCCGGTATCTAAGCGCAGGACTCGCGGTCGTGCTGATGTTCATTGGCGCGAAAATGCTCGTGGAACCGTGGCTGCACATCCCCGTCTATCTCTCCCTGCTCATCGTTGCCTTGATGCTGGGGCTGGCACTGGGCGCCTCCGTGCTCTTCCGCCCGAAGCCGACACGCGCCACGATCAAGAAATAGCAGGCGGGGACTCGCACTGCCTCACGATACAATTCAGACCGCGAACATGACGAATTCTCTCGCCAGTTCGATCGCAAATCTGGCAAGCGAGGACGCAACAGCGCGCGCCGGCGCCGCCGGAATCATTTATCGCGCGGGGCGTGATCTCGCCGAACCGGTTGTGCGGCAGTGGAGGGCCGATCCAGAGCTCGCGTCGCTTCTCGGGGGCGAATCGCCCCGGATTACGGTCGGCGTGGCCGTCGAGCCTGTCACATTCGCGCGCATTCGCGCCGTCAACGGATCGCCGCTGCTCGCCCGCGTGCCGCCAACGCAGGATGCAGCAGAGTTCGAGCTGGATTTTTCCGGCGGAATTTCACTGGACATCCTGACGACGAATCAGCCGGGGGGATCGGGAGCGATTGCGCGATTCCTTGCAAAATTCGGCGAGGGAATTCAGCAGGTGGAGTATCGAACGACGGATGTAGGCCGCGCGACGCAAATCTTGAGGGAGAAATTCGGTCTAGAGCCGGTCTACCCTGAAACGCGCCCGGGTGCCGGCGGCGCGAAAATCAATTTTTTCCTCGTCTCCACGGCTGGCGGCCAAAAAGTGTTGATCGAACTCTACGAGACGTTTGGGACCGGTCAGTGATCGCTCGCTAAAATTCACTCAAAACCGACCAGGCGCGCAAGACTTCGCCGACGGTCCAGGCCTGCGCGATGCAGCCTCGCGGCGTAAACGGCGCGTCGCCATCGAAAATTTCGCTCAGTGTGCCGAGTCCGTGCGACTGAATTTGCTGTCCAAGCGGCTCGAGGAATTGGAGAGCGGCCTCGCGATTGGCGTAGACGCGGTAGTGGGCCAGGACAAACGGCCCCAGCAGCCAACCCCAGACCGTGCCTTGATGGTAGGCGGCGTCGCGTTCGAGCGGTGTGCCGCCGTAGTGGCCGGTGTAGCGGGAATCATTCGCGGCGAGGCTGCGCAGGCCGTGGGACGTGACCAGCCGGCGCGCGCAAGTATCCACAACCGCCTTTTGCTGTTCGAGCGTGAGCGGGCTTGCCGGCAGGGACACGGCGAAGATCTGATTGGGCCGGAGCGCAGCGTCATTACCGATGCCGGGCGAATCAATCACGTCGTAGCAACAGTTCGCTTCCGCGTTCCAGAATTTCTGAAAATTCTTCTTCGCCTTCGCCGCGACGGCTTCATATCCTTCAGCGGACTTTGAAAGCAGGCGCGAAAACTCCGTCATGGTCACCAGCGCGTTGTACCACAGCGCATTGATTTCGACCGGCTTGCCGATGCGCGGCGTGACCACCCAGTCGCCCACCTTCGCGTCCATCCAGGTGAGCTGCACGCCGGCTTCGCCCGCGTAGAGCAGGCCGTCGGCAGGGTCCACGTGAATCTTGTAGCGCGTGCCCTTGATGTGCGCGTGAATCATCGCGACGAGGACCGGGTAGAGTTTCGCGAGCGTCTCCTTGTCGCCGGTTGCCGCGAAATACTGCCGGACCGCCTCGAAAAACCAGAGCGCCGCGTCCACGGTGTTGTATTCGGGCCGGCCGCCGGCATCCGGAAAATTATTTGGGAGCATGCCGCCGTCCACATAGCGCGCGAACGCCAGCAGAATCTGCCGCGCGACGTCGGTGCGGCCGGTGGAAAGCGTCAACCCCGGCAGGGCGATCATCGTGTCGCGTCCCCAATCGCCGAACCAGTGGTAACCCGCAATGATCGAGCGGCCGTCCGGCTCCTCCGGCAGGCTACGCTTCACAATGAACTGATCCGCCGCGAGGACGAGCTGCTTCACCCAGCCCGGCGCAAACGCCGCCGCCTTCGCATCACGAGCGGTCCACTTGGCCAGCAGGTCCGACTCATGCGCCGCGCGCTCGGCACGCGCCTTCATGCCATCGAGCGGCGCATTCGCGTCGGTCGAGAGCACAATCGTGATGCGCTCGCCGACATCCAGCTGGGCGCGAAAGAGCGCCGCGAATAGATGGTCTTCGTGGTCGTCAAGCCCGCGATATTGTTCGGCTGGCCAGAAACAGTTGCGATACCACTCGTGACGCGGCTCGCACGCGGCGCCATCACCGCGCAAATAAAACGGCACAGCGCCGTCAAACGCCGCGACGCGCACGCCGTTTTTCACCGGATCGATCTTCATCCGCCAGTCGCCGGCGTGCGTGCTCGAATGAAAATCGCGATAGTTCACGAGCGCTTTCGATTCCAGCTCGACAGCTCCGCTGCCGCGCAAGAGCGTGTATTGTACGTAGGTGGTGTTCTCGCCCTGCCGCATCCAAATTCGCCGTTCGAGAAGCGCATCGGCCAGCGCAAACCGCCAGACCGGCGTCGTGCCTTCCAGGCGAAAGCTTTCGAGAAGTTCGTAACCCTTCGGCGCAACCGCGCCACCCGCCCAGCGATGCGTGGCGAGCTCATACTGTGCGCCGTCGTAGCGCGCAACGGTGTCCAAGGCCGCCACAAGCTGTGTGCGCCCCACCGGCGGCTGCAGCGCCGCGACGAGCAGGCCGTGGTAGCGCCGCGTGCTGCATCCAGCAACTGCTCCGGAAGCGAAGCCGCCGATGCCGTTCGCAACCAGCCACTCGCGCTGCTCCGCGGTTTCGAGCACGCCGCAAACTTCGCGCCCGAACTCCACCTCGGCCCGTTGTGTTATTGGAGCCGCGTCCATTCTTTTGTCAGCTCGCAGTTTTTTCGGCGTGGATGCCAATTCCCTGCTTCCTTCCGGGTCCTTGCTTGTTGCTCCGCAGATAGTCGCGAAGGTGTGCTACTCGCCGCTCTGTTCGATCAGTTTGGCGACCAGCCCGGTCCAGCCGGTCTGGTGGCTTGCGCCGATTCCGGCGCCGTTGTCTCCATGGAAGTATTCGTGGAACTGGATGAGGTCCTTCCAATGGGGATCATACTGGAAGGGATCGAGCGCGCCAGCCACGGGCCGGCGCCCGTCTTTCCCGCGGAGGAAGATGCGCACGAGGCGGCGGGAAATCTCGCCAGCCACCTGCCAGAGATCCTGTTCTTTGCCGGATCGTGCAGGGCACTCAACCTTGAAGTCCTCCCCGTAGTAGTGATGAAACTTCTGCAGGGATTCGATCAGCAGATAATTCACCGGGAACCAGATCGGCCCGCGCCAATTGGAGTTGCCCCCGAAAAGACCCGTGGAGGATTCCGCCGGCTCGTAGTCCACGCGGCTGACGTGATCGTTCATCCACAGTTCGTACGGATTATCCTTGTGAAAGCGCGAGAGCGCGCGAATTCCGTGCGGCGAGAGAAATTCGGTTTCATCGAGCATCCGGGCCATCACGCGCTTCAATTGCTTGCGGCTGACGAGCGAGAGGAGCCGGCGTACTCCGCGGGCCGACCGCTGCGTCATTTCGATGTGTTCCGGTACGTCCGGATGATTGTCGATAAACCACTGCATGCGCCGCTTGAAGCCCGGCAAGCGGTCCACGATTTCCGGCTCGAGCGTTTCCACGGCGAAGAGCGGGATCAAACCGACCATCGAGCGGACCTTCAGATAGTGTTCGTGGCCGCTGGGCAGGTGCAGCACGTCGTAATAGAAGCCGTCCTCATTGTCCCAGAGTGCGACGCCGTCCGTGCCGATGTCGTTCATCGCGTGAGCGATATAGACGAAGTGCTCGAAGAATTTGCTGGCGACGTCCTCGTAGGCGGGATCTTCCTTCGCCAGCTCGAGTGCGATCGCCAGCATGTTCAGGCAATACATCCCCATCCAGCTTGTGCCGTCGGATTGTTCGAGGTGTCCTCCGGTCGGCAGCGGCGCCGAACGATCGAAGACTCCGATGTTGTCGAGTCCCAGAAAACCGCCTTGGAAAATGTTCATGCCTTCGACGTCCTTGCGGTTCACCCACCACGTAAAATTGAGAAGAAGCTTGTGGAACACCTTCTCGAGGAACGCACGGTCGGGCACTCCGCGGACGCGGCGGTCAATCTTGTAAATGCGCCAAGCCGCCCAGGCGTGCACCGGCGGGTTCACGTCGCCAAACGCCCACTCGTAGGCGGGAAGCTGGCCGTTCGGGTGCATGTACCATTCGCGGAGGAGCAGGATGAGCTGCTCCTTGGCGAAATCCGGGTCCACGATCGCCAGCGGAATCATGTGAAACGCGAGGTCCCACGCCGCATACCACGGGTATTCCCACTTGTCCGGCATGGAGATGATGTCGTCGTTGTAGAGATGCGTCCACTCTTTGTTGCGGCCCTTCAAGCGCTCCTGCGAAGGCGGCGGACCCGCCGGGTCGCCTTCGAGCCAGGCGCGCACGTCGAAGTGATAGAACTGCTTTGACCAGAGCATCCCGGCGAACGCCTGGCGCTGCACGCTTCTGGCGTCGTCGGAAAGCTGCTTGGGCATGCGGGTCGCGTAAAACTCGTCGGCTTCGGTCTTGCGCTTCGCAATCAGCTTGTCAAAGCCCGCGCCGAAATCGTTTGTGCCGGGGACGCCCGCTTCCGACTCCGCATGAGCGGGGGCGGTAATCGTGCCGATCATCGGGGAATTGAGGTCCATTCCGGCGAGTGGCTCGATTTCGGTGAGGCGGAGCTTGAGCGTGGCCTGCTCGCCCGGACCGAGCTTGAAATGATAGTGGCCGGCGACTTTTGTCCCCTGCTGCTGCGGATTGACGGCGTCCTGTTTGCCGCGAATGATGAATTCGTGAAACGCGTCCTTGACGTATGGTGAGCGATTGGCGACGCCGAAGATGCGCTCGCGGTTTGTCTCGTTCTCCGTGAACAGAAGCTGAGGAGTGCCGCCGAAGAGGAGCCAGCGCTTGCCGTACTGATGGTGGCCGAGCTCGACCGATGCACATCCCGGCGTCGCGGCCGCTTTCATGGCGCTTGGCCGGCGCAGATCGCGTCCCCACGACCACGTGTTGCGGAACCAGATGGTGGGCAGCAGGTGCAGGTCCGCTGCCTCTGGCCCGCGATTGAAGGCTGTAATCCGGATGAAGATGTCCTCGGCGTCCGCCTTGGCATACTCGACAAAGACGTCAAAGTAGCGGCTTTCGGCGAAGGCGCCGGTATCGAGCAGCTCAAACTCCGGGTCGTTCCGTCCGCGCCGTTTGTTTTCGTCCACCAGCGCGCCATACGGAAATTCTTTGTGGGGATATTTGTAGAGATACTTCATGTAGGAATGCGTCGGCGTCGAATCGAGGTAGAAGTAGTATTCCTTCACGTCTTCGCCGTGATTGCCTTCGTTGCCGGTGAGGCCAAAGAGGCGCTCTTTGAGGATGGGGTCTTTGCCGTTCCAAAGCGACAGCGCAAAACACATCATCTGGTGGCGGTCGCTGATTCCGGCGATGCCGTCCTCGCCCCAGCGGTAGGCGCGCGAGCGCGCGTGATCGTGCGGGAAGAATTCCCAGGCGGTTCCGCCCGGGCTGTAGTCCTCGCGAACGGTGCCCCACTGGCGCTCGGATAGATACGGGCCCCAGCGTTTCCAGTGCTTCTTGCGCTGACGAGCTTCCTCGAGCCGGTTGTCTTCCGTCGTCTGGAATCGTGGCATTTTCTTCTTGTCCTCGGCGGGAAAGTTCACCCTATCCTCGCATCCTTCGCCGGGCCTGGCGGGAGCCGGACTGCGGCCGCGTGCCTCTTCAGCAAAGGGCCAACAGTGGTCTGTTCAGCCTATCGGATGCGCGGACCCGCGATTTGACCCAGAAACTTTATCGCACCGTGGCAGTCTACGCCCGCCCTAACTGACAGCTGTTAATGAATATGAAAATGCCGACACACCCTTGCAGATGAATTCGCACTAAACACTTCGGATTGACTTGGCTTCGCCCGCACCCCTAAGATGGCCGCGCCCGTGGTTTCCGCCTATGATCGGCAACACGTTCGGCCACTACCGTCTCCTCGAAAAAATCGGCGCTGGAGGAATGGGCGAAGTCTATCGGGCTCACGACCAACAGCTTGACCGGGATGTGGCCATAAAGGTTCTACCCGCCAGTACCTTCAGTGATGCCACGGCACGGGCGCGACTCCTGCGGGAAGCTCGCGCCGTCGCAGCCCTCAACCACCCGCACATCTGCACCGTTCATGAGGTCGCGGAGGCGGAAGGCCAGACCTACATCGTCATGGAATTGGTGGAGGGCAAGCCGCTCAGCGCGCTGCTGGCGGGTGGGGAATTGCCGGCGGAGCAGGTCCTGAACTATGGGTTTCAATTGGCGGATGCGTTGGCACACGCGCATGACCGTGGCGTTGCGCATCGTGACCTGAAGAGCGCCAACGTGATTATCACGCCCGAGGGTCGGGCAAAGGTGCTGGACTTCGGGCTGGCCAAACGCCTCAGCGGGGCAGACTTGGCCGAGGCCTCGACCCTGTCACAGGCCTCCCTGACGCTGCCGGGGGCGCTGGTTGGAACGCTTGCCTACATGGCGCCCGAACTGTTGCACGGCCAGTCCGCTGATGCCTGCAGCGACGTCTGGGCGCTGGGCGTGGTGCTCTACGAGATGTCATCCGGTGCTCGGCCGTTCCAGGGCCAGACCGGGTTTGAATTGAGCTCCGCGATTCTGAACCAGCAGCCCGCGCCGCTGACATCGAAAGTCCCTCTCGATTTGAAGGCCGTCATCGGACGCTGCTTGGAGAAGGAGCCCGCCCGCCGATATCAGCGGGGCGGCGAGGTGCGGGCGGCGCTCCAGGCAATCCAGACGGGCGAGGTAACACCTTGGCTGGGTGTGCGCTACGCGCTGGCGCGGCGGCGCTGGCTGACAGTTGCCGGGGCGATGGTCGCCCTGGTGAGCGCAATGACGGCGCTGAATGTGGGCGGATTGCGAACGAGGCTCTTCGGCGACGCGAGCGCGCCTCGAATTCAATCGCTGGCCGTGCTGCCGCTCGAAAACCTCTCCGGCGATCCCGACCAAGACTATCTGGCGCGAGGCATGCATGAAGCGCTCATCACGGACTTGGCCAAACTCAGCGGCTTCCGGCGCGTCATTGCCCGAGAGTCTGTGATGCGCTACCAGAAGACAGAGAAGCCCTTGCCGCAGATCGCGCGGGAATTGGGCGTGGACGCGTTGGTCACGGGATCCGTGTTCCGTTCGGGCGACCGCGTGGAAATTACCGCTCATCTCATCAGTGGTTCCACGGAAGAGCAGCTTTGGGCCGATCGTTACGAACGCCAGCTGCGCGATGTCCTCTCCGTGCAGAATGAAATCGTTTCCGCGATTATCAGGCAGATTAGGCTGCAGCTCACCCCGCAAGAGAAGGCGCGGCTGGCCGAGGTTCGCCCCGTCAATCCCGAAGCGTACGAGGCCTATCTCAAAGGCCGTTTTCACTGGTACAAACTTTCGAGGGAAGAATTGGACATCGCCGAACACTACTTCCAGGTCGCATTGGAGAAAGACCCGCATTACGCGCTCGCGCTTGTGGGCATGGCCGACGTGTGGGGAGCACGGGGTGATGCCGGTATCCTGCCCGTCCGTGAAACTGTGCCTAAAACAAAGGCGGCCTTGTCCAGAGCGCTGGAGCTGGATGACACGCTCCCTGAAGCACACGTGAGTTTGGCGAACTTCGTATTGATCGGCGAGCGGGCCTGGCCTCTCGCCGAAAAGGAATATCAGCGCGCTATCGAGCTCAATCCGAGCTACGCCGATGCGCATTTTTTCTTCTCGGATTTTCTTATCTCGATGAAACGTACCGAGGAATGGCAGGTGGAGATCCAGCGTACTCTCGAGTTGGACCCGATGAATTTCTTTATCCAGTGTTTCTACGGATGGCATCTGGTGTACCTGCACCGCTACGATGAGGCCATCGCACGGCTCCGCAAGGTACTCGAAGAAGTGCCGAATTCTTCTTCGGCGCACCTGGGGCTTTGGGGCGCCTTCTACAAGAAGGGAATGAAGGAAGAGGCCCTGGCAGAGGCGAAGAAATTCTTTGAAGCGTTGCATGACCGGGAAGTCTTGGACGCACTGGACCGCGGCTCTCGGGAGGCGGGTTATCGCAGGGCGATGAAGCGTGCGGCGGACACGCTGGCGGCGCATTCCCGGCTCTCCTACGCCCCCGCGATGCGCATTGCGCGATTGTATGCTCACGCGGGAGAGAAAGATCTCGCCTTGGCCTGGCTGGAGAGCGCCTACGAGCGTCACGATAACAACCTGACGCACATCGGCGTGGGCTGGGATTGGGACGAGTTGCGCGACGACCCGCGCTTCCAGGATCTTCTTCGTCGCATGAATTTTCCAAACTAGAAGAGTTTGGCTGGGAGGCCTGGACTCGAACCAGGATAGCCAGATTCAGAGTCTGGAGTCCTACCGATTAGACGACCTCCCAGCCGTTGGGTTGACCGCTTTGCGGTCACACCTGGGACGAACAAAAAGGAATCGCAGCACGTTCCCGCGTTGCGGGACAGCTACGATTCTACCTCACTACTTTAGTCAGGAAACTTGTAAGCGTCAACCGCGCGCCCGGCCTGATAGTACGGAAGCCGGCGTGGAACCGGCCTGCTCGACCGGAAACATCTTCCCTTCCCGAATTTCGTACTCGATTCCGGACCAGGTAATTCGATTGGACGCGAAGCTGGCGAACCAAACGGCGAAGTTCACCGCATCGCGCAGCGGCACGAGCCACAGTTTTCTCCGCAAGACGTCATCGCCGATGCCCCAAACGCCCACGACCCAGCCCTGCAGGTAACGCAAAACAAAATATGCGCCGAGATACGCCGCGGCGATTCCCTTTGCCGGCGCGAAGAGCGCGGCTAGCACCGCCCAGGGCAGGCCGTGCGTGAAGAGCAAACCGAAATACGACGCCGGGCGGCAGAGCCGCACCGTCCGCGCCCAGCGCACCTGGTGTTGCCAGAAACCCTTCGCCGTCCGCGCCGGATACATGGTCCAGACGGCCTCGCGGGAAAGAACGACGCGGCCGCCCTGCGCCGCCACGCGATGACCCAGCTCGTAATCATCCGCGAGCGTATCCGCCAGCGCTTCAAAGCCGCCGATTCTCGCAAGCCAGGTTTTCGTCGTGGCCATCGTCGCGCCGAGAGCGAAACTCATTCCTTCCAGCCATTCCGCCATCAGCACCCCGGCCGCGAAATCCGACGATGCGCCGATCGCTTCCAGCTCCGCGCCCAGATTTCGTTCGGCGATGCCGCGATAGAAGCACGTGACGACGCCGGTCTTCTTGTCCGCGAAGGGCGCAACCACTTCGCGGAGATAATTCGGCCCAACCCGCACGTCCCCGTCGCTGAGGACCACTATCTCGTGCCGCGCCTCGCGCGCCAGGCGGCAGAGCTTGTTCATCTTGGGACTTGCGCCGATCGGCTCCGATCCCACAAACAATTGGATTCGCTTTT
>JBGOWC010000321.1:0-3105 GCA_041478415.1 Terriglobia bacterium | reverse complement strand
CTGAAATTTTTCCGAGAGTGTCTCTTTATCGAGGACGCGGAGCACGGCGTCTTCACCGTGGCTTGCGGGCATGATGGAAACGCGCAGGTCAATGAAGCGGCCCTTGTAACGCACGCGGAAGCGGCCGTCCTGGGGAACCCGCCGCTCGGCGATATCCAGCTCGCTCAGGACTTTGATGCGCGAGATCACCGTCGAATGCCATTCCTTGGAGATGGGGGGCATGGCGTGCTGCAAGACACCATCAATGCGGTACTTCACCACGACTTCCGCGTCGCGCGCTTCAATGTGGATATCGCTGGCGCGCCGCTCGAGTGCCGTGAAGATGATGGTTTCCACTAGCCGGACGACCGGGCTGGCGGTCGAGTCGCGGGTCAGCCGGTCCCCGGAAATGGTTTCTTCGCTTTCTTCTTCGTCCTTGGAAACCTGGAGGGTGAAAGCCTCGGTGGCCTGCTCAAGAACCCGCTGCGACTGCTCGGTGCGCTTGAGCAGGTCGCCGATCTGCGCCGCAGTCGCAACCTTGATGACCAGCTTCTTGCCGAGCAACAATGGAAGTTCGTCGCTCAGCAACACCAGGCTTGGATCGGCCACGGCGATGACGAGCGCGTTATTCTGCACTTCGAGTGGCACGAAGTTGTAGCGGAACATCAGGTCCGCCGGAATGGTGCGAAAGAGCTCGGGGTCGGGCCGTTGTTCGCGCAAATTAATGAGCGCGCAGCGATAGCGCTCCGCAAGACGCCTGGCATGTTCAAGCTGGTGCCGCTCATCCGCCGTCGGAGCGGCGGCGGGCGTTCCGGCTGGGTTCCAGTTCTGTTCAGGCGTGGCCATGATTGCTGTCTTCTCTTACCGGGTCGTGGTCGAAATCGAAAATATCGGCAGATACAAGGATATCAGGATGAAGGCAATGAGCAGCCCCATGATAATGAGGATGGCCGGCTCGATCACGGCGACTAGCGTCGTCAACCGCAGGCCCACTTCTTCCTCGTAGAATTCCGCCACACTATTGAGCATGGGGGAGAGGGCTCCGCTCGATTCACCCACTTCGATCATGTCCAGCGCAAGCTCCGGCATGACGCTGCGCGATGCCAGCGCACGATGCAAAGACTGCCCCTCTCGCACCATTTGCGTCGCTTGAATCACCGCTCCGCGAACGAGCTTGCTGCTTATGGATTCCGCCGCGGTCTGCAAGCCCGCGACGAGCGGGGTGCCGCCGCCGAGCAACGTCGCCAAGGTCCGCGAAAATTGCGCCACCTGAAATTTCAGCAGGGTATCTCCAACGACCGGGAGACGGAACTTGAGCCGGTCCATCGCTTCACCGCCCCGGTCCGTCCGCGACCAGAAAAAGAGGCCCGCGCCAGCCAGTACTAGCAACCCCACAAAACTGAGGAACAGATACCGATAGTCGACCGTGATCGCTATCAGCAGTCTTGTCGCTGCCGGGAGTTCCACGTTGTTCATGTCGCGATAGAGTTTCGCAAACTGCGGGATCACGGCCGTCACCAAATAGCTCACGATCCCCGTGGCCACGGTTATCAAGATCGCCGGGTAAACCAGGGTCGCAAGAATCTTCTTCCGGACGCTGGTGCTAACACGCTGATAGGCAATGAATTGGTCAAGTACGCCCGAGAGGTTGCCGCTCTTCTCCCCGGCCAGCACCGCCGTGGAATAGACTCTGGAGAATACCCCGGTTTCAGCAACCGCTTCGGAGAGCGACTTGCCTTCGCGGACGCGGTCACGGACCTGCGAAACAATCGGCCGCAGCTTCGGGGATGCGGCTCGCTCCGCCAAGAGGTCAAGCGCCCGGAGTATCGGCAGGCCCGCCTTGATCAACGTGTTGAATTGCTGGTTGAGGATCAGAAACTCGGAGCCACCCACGGTCCGTTCGCGGGGACGGCTCGCAAACCCTGTTACGAACCCGCTGCGGGGACGGACGGAATAGACGAAGAAACCCCGATCCTGCAGCTTTTGACGCACCTCGGTGTGTGTCTGCGCCCCTTCGACAAGCGCAAAGACGCGCCCATTCGCATCAGCCACGCGGCAGACGAATTCCCCCATGACTCCCTCAGTTTACATGAATGGGCTGGGCCCCTCTACCAACCGGTGCGACCCGATGCGCTCGAGGTTACTCCAGTTTCGGAGATCTCCAGCCTGATTGGAATCCCCTATTTGCCGGCGGGGTTGCCCCTCCCCCAGCCTTTTTCCCACTTCAAGACCGCCGCAAACGAGTGAAGTCCTATCGGGGCGGCTCCGCCTTAACCAGGGCGACTCCCAATGGAGGATGAAACGCAAATTGATTCTCGTCCAGGACCGGATTTCGTTCCCAATTTGAAAAACGAAACTCGAGTTCGACGCCTCCCGCCTCCCGAATCACCACACGTCGCAATTCGCCGGTGTCCAGCGCGACCTCCAGAAGAATTTCCTCTTCTGCCGGAGCGCCACCCTCCGACGCCGTGGATTGCGCGGGCCCCGCGAGCTTCGACGAAGCGCCGCGAGGCTGGCAGTGGAGAACTCGATTCTCTGGAGCCGATGATTCAGCCGCAATTCCAAGGGCGACTCTCTCGCATAGATCAGAGAGGCGAGGACTCTTCGTCAGCAACCGAAAAGGAGTTCGCCAATCCGAGCTTCCCTTTGCGGGGCTTCGCAGCGCCGTGCGGTCCGCCGGAACGTAAAACCAGATCGTATGGCCATCGCTCAAGAAAAGCTTCGTCTCCGGAGATTCGTATTCCCAGCGCATTTTGCCCGGCCGGCGAAAATACGCTGTGCCGGACTCTACGCGCACCTGACGGCCGTTTTCCAGGTAACGCTCGAGGAATGTCGCGCGAAGTGTCCGGACGTTGGCGTACCGGGCTTCTAGAAGCCGAACCACCGGCAAGGCCTCGGGCTGCACCCGGCTGCCCGCGAGCAGCGATAAAAACAGGCACAAAATCACCATGCACACAGTGTAGCAAGTTTTCAAATTGTGAAGGTTTGGGAATTCGTGCGTGGCGCAGCAGAGACTAGATGGGCATATCCGCCGAAGTGGCGGCGGCCGCGAAACTTTGCCGGATTACGCCGGTGTGATCCGTGTAAAAATAGCGCTGCCCGGTTACGCCCGGATTTATCGGGGCG
>JBGOWC010000316.1:0-3130 GCA_041478415.1 Terriglobia bacterium | reverse complement strand
TCAGCTCGGGAGACGATTTTCTCGGCGGATGCTTGCATGGTTTAGGAGCCGGTTACATCGCGGCGAATGGCGGCGCGCAATTCCTCGCGGCTGACGGTCGCGGTGCCGCGCTTCATCACCACGATGCCACCGGCGATATTCGCGAGATGCACCGCTTCGAGCGGAGCCGCGCCACAGGCCAGCGCCAGCGTAAATGCGGCGAGAACGGTATCGCCCGCTCCGGTAACGTCCGCGGCCTGATCGCTTCCGTGAATGGGGATTCGCGCCGTGGGCTTTCCCGCTTCGAAGAGCGTCATGCCATCGCGGCCGCGAGTCACGAGGAGCGCTTTCAGCTTCATGTAGTCGAGGGTCGCGCGTCCGCACTTTTCGAGCTGCGCCAAGTCTTGCCCGATGACGGTGTAATGCAATGCTTCGAGCTCGGATTCGTTTGGCGTGGCATACGCGATGCCGGTGCGCGCGTAGGCGGCTAAATTGTGCCGGGCATCCAAGGTCGAAATCACGCTGTTCTTTTTCGCGCGCAGCGCGCTGCGCACAAGATCGGGCCGCGCAACGCCGAATCCATAGTCCGAGACGGCCAGCGCGTCCGCGCCCTGCAGATGCTCGCGCAAGTTTCTCTCCAGCTTTTTGCGCGCCTCGGAAGGGAGCTCGGTTTGCGGCTCGCGGTCCACGCGAAGAACCTGTTGGTGTTTCGTATGCGGCCAGCCGGCCAGAAAACGCGTCTTGACGGGAGTCGTCCAGCCCTTTACGCGGACGACGCCGGAAACGTCCACGCGTTTGGCGCGAAAATAGGCGAGCAATGCGTCGCCGGCGGCATCGTCACCCACGGCAGTGACGGGCAGAACGCGCGCGTTCAGGTCGGCGAGATTATTCGCCGCGTTTGCTCCGCCGCCGGGAACAAGCAAGGTCTCCCGGTGGCGCAGAATCAAGACCGGCGCTTCGCGGGAAACGCGGGCGATTTCGCCAAATTGAAACTCATCGGCAACGAAATCACCGAAGAGCACGATTCGTTTCCCGGGGAACCGCTCGACCAGGTCGGCAAGAGCCGCGTAGTCCACGGTTGCAGGTGTTGTCTCAAGTCTTTTTGTGCGTTTGCTCATTGCATTCGCCCCAGAATCCAATCAACCGCCTGCGTTAAATCGTCGGCAACGTGGTCCGGCGGCGCCGGCCAATTCGCGGCGTGCCATTCGAATTCGCCGCGGCCGTACCCGGTGCGAACGAGAACGCCGAGCGCTCCGACGCGGCGGGCCATCTCGACGTCGGCGTAACGGTCGCCCACCACGATGGAGCGCCGCAGATCGAGTCTATGCTCTTCCGCGGCGCGGAGAAGCAAGCCGGGCTTCGGCTTTCGGCATTCACAATGATCCTCCGCGACGTGGGGACAGTAATACAGGCCGTCCACCTTCGCGCCGGCGGCCGCAAGCTGACGGGTCATCTCCTCATGCACCTGCCGCACGAGCGATTCGGGAAATAGCCCGCGCCCGACGCCGGATTGATTCGTGATGACGATGACCGGCACACCGGCCGCATTCATCCGCCGGATGGCCTCCGGTGCGAAGCCAAACATACGAAACCGGCTGACATGATTCAAGTAGCCCATCTCTTCGGCAATGGTGCCGTCGCGATCGAGGAAGACCGCCGGGCGCAGCGGAGTCTGCTCAGGCATGGGACGCCTGCCTGCGCTCGAGCCAGGAGCGCGCCGCATCCGCGACATCGGTTGATGCGATTCGTGTCATGCAGCGATGGTCAATCGGGCAGCGTCGCAGAAAACACGGGCTGCAGTGAGGACGCTGCTGCACGATGGTGCAATGCGGAGTGACCGGAGCGGTGCCGTTTGGGTCGGTAGAGCCGAATACAGCCACGACCGGAACGCCGACCGCGGCCGCGACGTGCATAGCGCCGGAGTCGTTGCCGATGAAGAGATGGCACTGCGAAAGGAGGGCGGGTAAATCGCCGACAGTGGTCTTCCCCGTCAGATTGATGGGTGAACGATTCATTCCTGCGATGATTGCCTGCGAAACAGGCTGCTCCGCGGGCGTGCCGAACAGTAGCACATCACAATCAAACTTTGCTGATAGCGCGTTGGCCATCTCCGCGAAGCGAGCGGGAGGCCAGCACTTCGCCGAGCCGTAAGATGCGCCCGCGCCGATGGCGATGCGCAGCGCGTGCGGCCGGACTCCCGCTTCGAGCAGAAATTCGGCGGCATGCCGGCGGGCAGGATCAGGAACGATGAGCGAGATCCACTCCTGCCGAGGCAGCGCATCGAGCCAGCCGGCTCGGCGCAACAATTCAAGATAGTAGAACTGCTCGTGGGCCGGGGTTTCGCCTGGACGGGGCACGGGGATCGAACGAGTCAGCAGAAAGCTGCGCGCATCGCGGGCGTAGCCGATGCGCTCCGGAATTCCGGCGCGCCAGACGAGCCAGGCCGCGTCAAACGCATTCTGAAACAGAATCGCGAGGTCGAATCGCGCCGCACGCAACCCATTTGCCAACCGCTCGCGGCCGCGCCAGCCGGCATGCTCGCTGCGCGAATCGTAGGCGAGAAGATGATCGGCGACCTGCTGGTCGCGATAGATCTCCGCAACCGAGGGTCGCGCGAGTATCGAGAGTTCCGCCTCCGGCCAGCGCGTGCGAATCGCATGCAAGGCGGGGAGCGACAAGATTGCGTCGCCGATCCAGTTCGTCGCGCGAACAAGAATTTTCACGCCTGTGCTCCGCGGCGCGACCGTACTTTTTGCTCGATGGCAGCGAGAAACTCCTCTTCGGAATTTAGTTCCATCGTGATCGCGGAAACATACACCGGAAAAGCGGAGAAACGCGCACCGCGGAGATTGCATGCATCCTTTTCGGTCGTGAGAAGAGCGGCGGCGCCAACTTCTTTCGCCGCATCCTCGATGCGGCTCACATCCGATTGTGAGTATTGGTGATGATCGCGGAAAGACAGCATCCCTTTGGGCTGAGCTTGCCAGCGCTTGAGGTCACCGTAGAAAGCACCGGGATTTCCGATTGCGCAGAAAGCGAAAAATGGCCCCGGACCGATCTCGCTTAGGGCGAGCAAGCGGTCATCCGCGCCGAGCCGCCGAAAACCCTGGAGGTGCGTGTTCGCGAAAAAGGTCGAGGAAGATTGCGAATC
>JBGOWC010000347.1:0-2753 GCA_041478415.1 Terriglobia bacterium | reverse complement strand
TCCCTGCCCCTGAAGGCCGAGCAATACGTTTCTGAGCGCCGCTGCCACGGGCTCCCCGCGCACCATGTCCAGCCAAAGGACGCCGCTCGGGTCCAGCCGAATCCCCGTCCTCGAGCGGATCAGCGCGACCAGCCGTGCCGGTTCCAGCGTAGTCTCCGGATGAAACCGCTCCGCAACGCGGCTCCCCTGCCGGTCAACTGCAGCAATCCGCAGCCGCTCACACAGCGATTTGAGCATCGCGTACTCGAGAAGGTTGTCCACCGACGCCGGCACCGTCCCAAACCGGTCTTCGAGCTCGCGTCTGGCGTCCTGCTTCTCATCCTCGGACGCGATGGTGGAGATGCGTTTGTATGTCCGCAGGCGAAGATTTTCTCCCGGAATGTACTCCTGCGGGATGCGCACATCGAGCCCCAGGCTGAGCGTGGTTCGCAATTCCGCCGCGGGTTCTTCCCCTTTCATCCGCGCGACGGCCCGCTCCAGCATCTGGCAGTAGAGATCGAAACCGATGGCGGCCACGTGTCCGTGCTGCTCGCGGCCGAGCAGATTGCCCGCCCCGCGCAGCTCCAGGTCCAGCGCCGCAATGCGGAACCCCGCGCCGAGCTCGCTGAATTCCTTGATCGCCGCCAGCCGCCGCCGCGCAATCGGCGAGAGCGTGCCTTCGGGCGGCACCAGCAGGTAGGCGTAAGCGCGCTGGTGCGAACGGCCCACGCGTCCGCGAAGCTGATACAGCTCCGCCAGTCCGAAGCGGTCGGCGCGATTGATCAGGATGGTGTTCGCCCGCGGGATGTCCAGGCCGTTTTCGACAATCGTCGTCGCCACCAGCACGTCGGCTTCGTCACGAATGAAGCGCAGCATCACACTTTCGAGTTCTTTCTCGTTCATCTGCCCATGTCCCACCACAACGCGCGCTTTTGGCACCAGCCTGGTCACCAGCGACGCCAGCGAGTAGATGGATTCCACTCGGTTGTGGATGAGATAGACCTGGCCGCTCCGCGCCATCTCGTTCTCGATGGCGCGGCGAATCAAATCCTCCTGGAACGTCGTTACCACCGTCTGGATCGCCAGGCGATCCTTGGGCGGAGTCTCGATCACAGACATGTCCCGCAAGCCGGCGAGCGACATGTGCAGCGTGCGCGGAATCGGCGTGGCCGAAAGCGCCAGCGCGTCCACGTCTTTGCGCATCTCCTTCAGCCGCTCCTTGTGGCTCACGCCGAAGCGCTGCTCTTCGTCCACAACCAGCAGCCCGAGGTCGTGAAACTTCACGTCCTTCGAAAGCAGCCGGTGCGTTCCGATGACGATGTCCACTTTGCCGGCCTCGAGCGCCGCAAGCGTCGCCTTCTGCTCGGCGGGGCTGCGGAAGCGGCTCAGCATTTCGATTCGCGCGGGAAAAGCCGCGAAGCGCTGCTTGAACGTCTCGAAGTGCTGAAAAACGAGCACGGTCGTCGGCGCCAGAACGGCCACTTGCTTGTCGTCGGCGATGGCTTTGAATGCCGCCCGCATGGCCACTTCCGTCTTGCCGTAGCCGACGTCTCCGCAGAGCAGCCGGTCCATCGGCGCGGCCTTTTCCATGTCCGCCTTGATGGCCGTGATCGCGGCAGCCTGGTCGGGCGTCTCTTCGAATTCGAAAGCGTCCTCAAATTCTCGTTGCCACGGCGTGTCCGCTGAAAACGCCATTCCCGGCGCGGTCTTGCGTTTCGCGTAGAGCTCGAGCAGTTGGTCGGCCATGTCTTCGAGCGACTTGCGCACACGCGTCTTGCGCGCCGTCCACGCCGTTCCGCCGAGCCGGTCGAGCGTGGGCTTGGAGCCTTCCACGCTGCGGTAGCTCTGCACCAGGTCCATGCGCTCGAGCGGCATGTAAAGACGCGCGTCCTCCGCATACCGCAGCAGCATGAATTCGCCGCCGCGGCCGTCGGACTCGATCTGCCGCAATCCCTCGAACTGCCCGATGCCGTGATCCATGTGCACAACATAAGCGCCCGGCTTCAGCTCGGTGAAATCGCTCAGGAAGGCCGCGCTGTGGCTCTTCTTTCCCGGCCGCTCCAATGCCGGGGCGACATCGAATAGATCTGCATTTCCGTAGAGCGTGAGCTTCGCTTCGGGGAACGCGGCGCCTGCGGCAAACGGCGCGCGCACCAGAACCAGCCTCGCCGACTCGTACGACCCCTCGGTCTCGAGCTCCGTCGCCGCATGGTCCGCTTCTCCCAGCACGTAAGGCACTTCGTATTCCCGGCAAATGTCGGCCAGCCGCTCGCGCTCGCCCGTGCTGGCCGCCGTCAGAAAAACAGATCCGCCCGCGGAAAGCTGCGACTTTACTTCCCCGATGCAGGCAACCACATTTCCGTGAAATCTCGAGCACGGGCGCGACGCCAGCTCGAATTGGTCCGCGGCTTCGTTCGCGAGAGCAAGCTGTTCGAGCCGCACCTGCGTCTGCATCGCAAGCGTTTCGGCCCATTCTTCTTCGCTCAGGAAGAAATGAGACGGCGGCGGAGCGTCGGCTCGGCCATGCCTCTTGTACATTTCTCCAGCTACTTGCAAGTGCGCACGCGCCATTTCCCGCAGCGTTTGCGGCTCGTCGAGAAAAACAACCGGACGGAGCGATTGCGGCGAAAGGTCGAACAGATGAGATTCCCCGCGCGGTCCGGCGTTCGTGAAGACCCCCGCGCTGTAGGCGGCGGTCTCGTCCAAGGGCGGCGTCGCAGCCAACTCCGTGAGTGGCAGCAACGTCGTCCTTACCACCGGCGCCACCGAGCGCT
>JBGOWC010000120.1:0-6330 GCA_041478415.1 Terriglobia bacterium | reverse complement strand
CGGCTCGATCCGATTGAAGCTCTCCGCTACGAATAATCCTCGCCGCTAAAAGGGAATGTCTTCGTCGGAGATTTCGGGGCCGCTTGGAGCGCCGCCGCTGATGGAATCTTCGCCGTGAGCGACCTGGCTGTCGGCGTCGCCGCTCGTGCCGGCGCTTGCGCTTGCACCAGCGCTGGCGCTCATGGCGCCTTCGGCGCGGCCGCCGAGCATTCGGAAATTGCTGGCCACGATCTCAAAGCTGGTGCGCTTCTGGCCCTCTTTGTCCTGCCATTCGCGGGACTGGATGCGGCCTTCGATGAAAACGAGCGAGCCTTTTTTCAGATACTGCTGGGCGATCTCCGCCTGCTTGCCCCACACGACAATCTTGTGCCATTCGGTGCGCTTTTGTTTTTCGCCGTTGCGGTCTTTGTAGGACTCGTCGGTCGCAACGGAAAAATTGCCGACGGCCTGGCCCGCGCCGGTGTAACGCGTTTCGGGATCGCGGCCCAGACGGCCGACGAGGATGACTTTATTTACGGACATAACGAATTTCCCCCTGCGAGCGGAAAGATAACACGGCGATAACGAAAAGGGAAATGCGGGACGGGCGGGGAAATTTTCATCCGCAGAACCATGGCAGGGAATCAGCCGGGGCGGAGGGCGGCGATGACCGCATCGGTGAATTCTTCGGTCCTCGCGGTTCCGCCGACGTCGCGCGTGGTGTGCTTTGCCTCGCGATAAACGGATTCGAGCGCCGCTTCGATTTGCCGCGCCGCCGGTCGTTCTTCCAGGTGATCGAGCATCAGGATGCTGCTCATCAGGAGCGCCGTGGGATTCGCCAGGCCCTTGCCGGCGATGTCGGGCGCCGTGCCGTGCACGGCCTCGAATATGGCCATTTCTTCGCCGATATTTGCGCTCGGGACAACGCCGAGGCCGCCTACGAGCCCCGCCGCGAGGTCGCTCATGACGTCACCGTACAAATTCGGCAGCAGCAGCACGTCGAATTGCTGCGGGTTGAGGACTAGCTGCATGCAGGCGTTGTCCACGATCTGCTCTTGGTATTCAATCTGCGGATATTCCTGGGCGACGACGCGGATCGAGCGGAGAAACAACCCATCCGAGAGCTTCATGATGTTGGCTTTGTGGATGGCGTGGATCTTTTTGCGGCCGTTTTTCTTCGCGTACTCGAAGGCGAAGCGCGCGATGCGCGTGGAAGCCCGCTCGGTGATGATTTTCAGGCTCTCGACGACGCCGGGCACAACTTCGTGCTCGAGCCCCGAATACAAGTCTTCCGTATTCTCGCGCACGATGACCACATCAACGTTTTCGAAGCGCGATTTCAAGCCAGGGAGATTTTTTACGGGACGCAGGTTTGCGTAAAGGTCCAGTGCTTTACGCAGAGCCACATTGATGCTGGGCGCGCCCTCGGCGACGGCGGTGGCCATGGGACCCTTCAGCGCCACGTGGTTTCGCCGCACAGATTCGAGAGCGGCCTCGTGCAGGAAGGAGCCCTTCGCGCCTGCCTGTTCGGCCCGGGCCTCAACCTGGTCCCATTCAATGCTCACTCCAGCCGCGTGGAGAATGCGCTGCACAGCAGCGGCAACTTCGGGACCAATGCCTTCACCGGGAATGAGCGTAACTTTATGTTTCATGGGCGCATCCAATTGTAGGGAAAGCGCCGAGGAATGTCGAAACGGCGGGGAGCGCATGTTTCCAGATAGCGTGCTGCCGAGCAGAGCAGCGAAGCGAAGTTTGGCGTTTTCTGCTATACTGACGGAGTAGAGAATTTCGCAGATTGTCTGCGAACGGAGGAAATGAGGTCCCATGATCAACCTGACGCCGGTAGCGGCTACCAAGGTCAAGGAAATCATGAGTATGCAGAGCCCGGCGCCGACGGCTTTGCGTGTCGCCGTTGTGGGCGGCGGCTGCTCGGGTTTTCAGTACCACATGGCTTTCGAGCACCAAACGAACGAGACCGACCTGGAGTTCGATTTCAGCGGCCTCAAGGTTCTGGTGGATCAGATGAGCTCGATGTATCTTGAGGGCATCGAGATTGATTACATCGAGTCGGTCGAAGGCGCGGGCTTCAAGTTCAACAATCCCAACGTGAAGAGCACCTGCGGCTGCGGCAGCTCGTTCAGCGTCTAAAGACGCGCGGGCGCAACGCGCCGTGACATTTCCAAGGCTCCCGGAATTCTTCCGGGGGCCTTTTCTGTTGTTCGCGTCAGCGATAGAGCAGGGAAGCGGTTGCCCCGTTTGCAATCCCGGGGACACGTCCGTATCCTAAAGGGCGGGCATGAAGATCGCGCTCGCGCAGTTCAACCCCACCGTTGGGGATTTCACCGGCAACTCCGCGCGAATTCTGGAACTGGCAGAAGAAGCCAGGCGGCGCGGCGCCGAGCTGGCTGTTTTTTCCGAACTTTGCCTCTGCGGCTATCTCCCCCAGGACCTTCTCGAACGGCCCGCCTTCATCGAGCGCAACCTCTCGGAGCTGAGGTCGCTCGCCGGCCAGCTCACGATTCCCGCCATCGTCGGCTACGCCGGGCGCGCCAACCATTCGACCGGCAAGGCCATCGCCAACAAAGCCGCGCTGCTCTCCGGTGGCCGCGTTGCCTTCGAGCAGAGCAAGATGCTCCTGCCGACGTACGACGTGTTCGACGAATCGCGATATTTCCAGCCCGCGGATCGGCAGTTTGCCTGCGAATTCGGCGGAGAACAGCTTGGCATCACCATCTGCGAAGACGCCTGGAACGACAAGATGTTCTGGTCCAAGCAGCTCTACGAGCGGGACCCCATCACCGAGCTCGTGAAGCAGGGAACTACGGTTCTGATCAACATCTCCGCCTCCCCGTACACGATTGACAAGCGGGGCCTGCGCCTGGAAATGCTCCGCTCCATCGCCCTGCACCACAAACGCCCGGTCGTGTACGTCAATCAGGTCGGCGGAAATGATTCCTTGATCTTCGACGGCGGAAGTTTCGCCATCACTGCCGATGGTCACGTGGCCGCGCAGGCCGCCGCCTTTCAGGATGATCTCGTGCTCTTCGACACCGCGACGAACAGCGGCGAGATCCATGCGCAGCCGACCGGTGAGCTGGAGTATGCCTATCTCGCGCTGATCACCGGCACGCGGGACTACGTGCGCAAGTGCGGTTTCAAGAAGGTTTTGATTGGCTTGAGCGGAGGGATTGATTCCGCGGTCGTCGCTGCCATCGCCGTGGAAGCGGAGGGCCGGGAAAACGTTCTCGGCGTTTCCATGCCGGGCCCGTACTCTTCCGAGGGCAGCCTCACGGACGCGAAACAGCTCGCCGAAAATCTCAGGATCGAGTATTTGACCCTGCCCATCAGCGACGTTTTTGAGGCTTATCGCAAGGCGTTGAAACCCGCATTCGGTGACCGCCCCATGGATGTCGCCGAGGAAAATATCCAGGCGCGCGTCCGCGGGAATTTCCTGATGGCGCTATCGAACAAATTCGGCTCACTCGTTCTCAGCACCGGCAACAAATCCGAGATTGCGGTCGGCTACTGCACGCTCTACGGCGATATGGCAGGCGGCCTGGCCATCATCTCCGACGTTCCCAAGCTGATGGTCTACGAGCTGGCCAATTTCATCAATCGGGAAAGGGAAGTCATCCCCCGGGCGACGATTGACAAGCCGCCGTCAGCCGAGTTGCGGCCAAACCAGAAAGACGAGGACAGTCTCCCGCCCTACGACGTTCTGGACCGCATCCTGAAAGCCTATATCGAGGATGTGCGCAGTCCGCAAGAGATTGCCGACCATTACGGCTTCGACGTGAATCTAGTGCGTGCGATCGCGCTCCGCGTGGACCGCAGCGAGTACAAACGCAGACAGTCCGCACCAGGGCTGAAGATTACTTCGCGTGCTTTCGGATTTGGGCGCCCGTTCCCGATCGCGCAACGATTTATTCCCTAAAAGGAAGGAAAAACCTCGTGTCTCGAATCCATGTTCTCCTCGGACTCTTGCTCCTCACCGCAGGCAGCACCCTGGCGCAATCCGCACAGTCGCCTGCCGGCGGCGCGCCCGCACAGAGTACAGCGCCGGACGCGGCCGTCCAGAAAAGAATTGAAGACTATCTGCGGAACCTCTATGCCTGGGGCTCGGACGTAAAGCTCACAGTCGGCGCACTCAAGGAAACGGGAATTCCCGGGTTCCTTGAAACCGCCGCAGACGTGACCATGGGGGAGCACAAGGATACGGCCAGAATATTTGTCAGTCGCGATGGAAAGTATATGTTTCGTGGCGAACTCTCCGAGCTCGGTAAAGACCCGCTTGCCGAAGTGCGCGCCATGCTGAAGATTGACGATGCGCCGGCAAAGGGCGATCCGAAGGCAGCGGTGACACTCATCGAATTTGCCGACTTCCAGTGCCCGGTCTGCAAGACGCTCCATGACAATTTGCGGAGCGTCCTACCCAAGTATCCCCGGGCGCGCCTCGTCTTCAAAGACTTTCCGCTTTCAAATATCCATCCCTGGGCCAGGACTGCATCCATCGGGGCCCGGTGCGCCTACGAGCAGGACCCCAAGGCGTTCTGGCTCTTATATGACAAGGTTTACGACGACCAACAGGTCATTTCTGCGGAAAACGCCTGGACCAAGATGCTGGACTACGCGGGACAAGCAGGATTGAACGCCGACGCATTCAAGTCCTGCATGGCAGGGCCGGGCGCGGCTAAATATGTGGACGCCAGCTTTGAAAACGGCCGTGAGGTTGAGGTCACCAGCACTCCCACGGTTTTCGTTAATGGCCGCCGGATAGTTGGCGCCGATCCCGCTCTGCTCGATCAATATATCCGCTACGAACTCGAACACACCAAGACGGGCACGAGCGCGAAGAAACCCTAAAAGGGGGAAGTGATTTGATTTGGCAGGGGGATGGGAGGGCTAACCATTCGGCCCCATCTTCTAGTTTACATAATATACCTTATAGGACGTACTGTCAAGAGGAATCTTGAGCCCTTTGGAGATTTTATTCGAGGGTCTGGCCGGGCTGGTACTTCCCCGAAACGCATCTCTGTGGGCTTCCAGGGCCTCTGGCGGTCGCGAGAACGGGGGTGCAGCGGAGGGTTTGGGTGACTCTTGAGATTGGTCTGTCTCTGTGCGATGGAAGGAATGCGGCTGGCGCGGGGGGAGGCGCCAGCCGCGCTGGGTTGTGGTGAGGAAGCTTGCGGGTGGGACAGGGGATTGGAGAGTCTTAGAATAGGGGGGCGTGAAAGTTACTTCCCTCTTCCCCGCCCGTCCTTTTACCGCGTCGCGGCGTGCTGGGTAATCCTCAGGCCTAAAGTCCCTTCGGGACTCCGGGTAAACCTGAGCTAACAGCCGCGCGGGATCGCGGCTGGGGCCGGCACTAGCGGCGGGCTGCGGCAGTCGCGGCGGCTCCGGCGGCTGCGCCGATGGCGAGCCATTTGGCGGCACGACCGACGCGGCGCCAAAATCCTCCGCCTCGCGCGACGCGCAACGCGGCGTCGCGCTCGTGCCCTAGAGCTTCGGTCTTGGCGCGTTCGTCGGCCAGATCGCCCTGGGAAGTGGCGAGCTTCGCCTGGCACGCCTTGCAGTCCTGGACAAAGTCGTAGAGCGGTTTCAAGTCTTCCGCAGGAATGATTGCGCCCGGAGCGGGAGCTTGAACGGCCGAAACGTCACGTCCTCCCTCCGCCACATTTCCGGCGGGAGATTCATTTCCGCTGGGCTGCTGCGCGGCGGTTTGCAGCACAATCGGAGTGGGCAGCGGCAGATCTTTTGGCAGCTCGCGGAGGATTTGCTGCGGCGACTGGATCTCGTGCTTCCTCACGGCGATCCCTGCCAGGGAGAGTTCGAGCTTCGCGTCGCGCTCCCGTTGCCGATTCTCGGCATCGCCGACGAGTTTTTGGGCGGCGGCAATTTGCGCGTCGAGTCCCGCGCGCTCGGCCCTCCACCCGCGCTCCTCCAGAAAAACAAACACAAGGAGAGCCACGATCGCGGTGACGCCCGCCAGCCGAATCCAGATGGGATGATTCATGGTTTAGAGATAGCGATTCATCCGCGCCAGGACCGCGCCGGGATACGCGGCGTTCGCTCCGCCGTTCCAGGCGAGCAGGGCGCGCGAAATGTCGCTGCCCGCCGCGGCCAGTTTCTTCTGCAGGACCCGGCAACCCAGGTCCATTCCCTGCTCCGGATCGCAAAGCGCGGAGAGGAATTCGGCGGAAAAGCCGTTCTCGCGCGCGACTTGTCCCATGACCTGCATCAGTCCCCAGGAAAATCCGCGTGCGTAGGCTTCCGAGGCGGAGATTTTGTTGTTGGTGAAGAGCGGCGCGACGTATTTCGCGAAAAACGCGGGCTCATAACGCAGCGCCCAGG
>JBGOWC010000135.1:0-5915 GCA_041478415.1 Terriglobia bacterium | reverse complement strand
CCACAAATCCTTCCCATCCCTCTCAGGTTATCGGCGTCTTTCAAGTCGCAACGGCGGAGATGGCCAGCCACGCCATCGACGCGGCTCACAAGGCGTTCGACACCTGGAAGCGCGTTCCCGCGGAAAAGCGAGCCGAGTGCATTTTCCGCGCGGCGCAGATTCTTCGCGAGCGCAAATTCGAGATGAACGCGCTCATTTGCTACGAAGTCGGCAAGACCTGGCCCGAGGCCGACGCGGACACCGCCGAGACGATTGATTTCCTAGAATTCTACGGCCGCGAAATGCTGCGGCTTGCCGAGCCGCAGAAACTCACGCCGATGAAGGGCGAAAAAAACTACCTCGTCTATATTCCGCTCGGCGTTGGCGCCATCATCCCGCCGTGGAACTTTCCCTGCGCCATCATGGCCGGCCTCGTGGCGGCCTCGCTTGTCGCGGGCAACACCGTCGTGCTGAAGCCGGCGAGCGACTCGCCCGCCATCGCCGCGAAGTTCGTGGATATTCTCTTTGAAGCGGGCGTGCCGAAGGAAGCCGTGAACTTTATCACCGGATCGGGCGGCGCCGTCGGCGATACCATCGTGCAGCATCCGAAAACGCGCTACATCGGCTTCACCGGCTCGAAGGAAGTGGGTCTGCGCATCAGCGAGCTCGCCGGAAAGGCCTCGCCGGGGCAGATTTGGATCAAGCGCACCGTCCTCGAGATGGGCGGCAAAGACTCCATCATCGTGGACGAAGAGGGAGACATTGACGCCGCTGTCGAAGGCGTTGCGCAGGCGGCCTTCGGCTATCAGGGCCAGAAGTGCTCCGCCTGCTCGCGCGCAATCGTTTCCGAAAAGGTGTACGACTCATTTCTCCAGAAGCTCGTCGAGCGCACGAAGAAAATCGCCGTCGGCCCGAGCGAAGATCCGAACAACTACATGGGCCCGGTCGTGAGCCAGTCCGCGATGAAGTCCATCCTCGACTACATCGAAATCGGAAAGAAAGAAGGGAAGCTGCTCGCCGGCGGCGGCCGCGCGCCCGGCGACGGCTACTTCGTCCAGCCGACGATATTCGCCGACGTGGATCCCAAGGCGCGGATTTCGCAGGAAGAGATTTTCGGCCCCGTCCTCACCGTGATCAAGGCGCGCGATTTCGATCACGCCCTCGAAATCGCCAACAACACCGAATTCGGCCTGACTGGCGGCGTTTATTCGCGCAATCCGAAAAAACTCGAAAAGGCTTCGGAAACTTTTCACGTCGGCAATTTGTATCTGAACCGCAAGTGCACCGGCGCAATGGTCGGCGCGCACCCGTTCGGCGGCTTCAATATGTCTGGCACGGACTCAAAAACGGGCGGGAAGGATTACCTGCTGCTTTTCCTGCAGGCAAAAACCGTCGCGGAAAAAATCTCCGCGTAGAACGCAGCATGCGAATAAGAATTACGCCGCTCGCGGCCGCAAGCCGAACGCGTAGCGAAGCACGACGTACGCGACCGGGCCGGAAATCATCAGCCACGGGGCCCAGCGAAAAACAAACGCCCCGCTGTAGTACACCTTCACCGCGCACAGCAGCGCCGGAAACGCGATGATGTACAGAATTCCCGCGGCCCCTCCCGGAATGCGAAAGCTCCGCGCCGCATCCGGCATCGTTCGCCGCAGACGCCACACGGCCAGCAGCGTGAGGAGAGTTGTCGCGATGCGCGCCCAAATATAAATGTCCACGAGCTGCACCACCGACGCTCTCGCCAGCGCGCAGTAGACCACCGCGGAAACGAGAATGGCGCGAACCGGCGTGCCGTAACGCGGATCAATTTTCGCAAGCCATCGCGGAAGGTAACCATCTTCGGCCATGGCTTGCGGCAGCCGCGTGGTGAAGAGAATCGTGCTGTTGGAAAGCGCGGCGATGCCCAGAATCGAAGCGATCAGCATCATCGCGCGCAGCCCCGGCCCTCCAATTTGACCCGCTGCCTCCACGATGTAGCCCGCTTTCCACTGGCTCCAGTTGCCAAGCGCCGCTAGCGCCAGCGTTCCCGGGAGGAGATACGTCAGTGTAACCATCGGCGTATTCCACACGAGCGCGCGTAAAAAAGTTTTCTGACCGCCTTCAATTTCTCCGCCAACGCTGGAGAGCTGCTCGAACCCGGCGTAGTTCCACATGGCCAGCGCGAGGCCGGCGCCGAAGATGGCGCCAAGCGGTTTCCCCGGAGGCGTGAGAGGCAGCATCGGATTGAATTTCCAATGCAGCAGCGCGGCGACGCACATCCACGTGACCGGAACGAGAATCAGGATCTGCATCACCGTCGCAGCCCAGCCCGCCGCCTGGATTCCGCGCACATTCAAGTACGCGAATCCGCAGAGAAACAAACAAGCGAGCGGCCATTTCCAAACGCCCGCGAGCGCCGGAACATAATTCGCCAAATAATCCACGATGAGCACGCCGTAGAGACTGTTCAGCAGAAACGTGCCCGTCCAGTTCCACCAGCCGGCCTGGAATCCCCAGAAGTCGCCAAAGGCGGCGCGCACCCAGCGATAGAATCCGCCCTGCACGGGGAGGATGCCGTTCAGCTCGGCCGCTGCGAGCGAAACAGGAATACTCCAGAAAAGCGGCACGAACGCGAGAAATAAAATGGCGACGCCGGGCCCGGAAAGGGAATAGATATCCTCGTAGCCGAACGGGCCGCCGGCGCAATAGCCGTAAAACGCGGCGAGCAGGGGAAGGAATCCGATCTTTCGCAGGGCAGCTGCAGAGGACGATGCGGAGACAGAGTTCAATGGGTTCGGGCCTCTTCTGTTGCGCGTTGGAAGCGCGGCCATGATAACCGCCGGCCCATAAATTGCAAAACAGAATCCTCCGGACGCCCTCGCTCATCATCACCGATTCACTCGCAGAGCACAGCGAGCGGTGCGATTTCTTCTTTTCCAGGGTAGGGCATGGTGCAATGATTCGCATGGAGATTTGCATCTAGCCGTCCCGAAGCTTCGGGACCATGCACACTCGGGTGTTGTTTCGATGAAACTGTTTTGCAGCCTGACGTCTGCGGCGTTCAGGGTGTGGCATCCAGAGGAGATTCGTTGAACAAGCAGAGCATCAAAGACTACTTTGAGCGCGTTGCCCCGGTCTGGGAGCATTGGCGAGAAAAGAATTCTTTTTACCACCGCAAAATGCAAAACCTGGTTGGCGGAATGATTCCCCCCGGCTCGCGAATCTTAGAGCTCGGGAGCGGGACCGGCGACATGCTGGCCTCCCTCAAGCCCAGCCGAGGGATTGGACTCAACGTGGCTCCGGCGCTGACGGAGCGGGCGCAGCAGAAATATCCGCAGTACGAGTTCCATACCGTGGAGACGGACTCCGCCAGGATGCCCAGCGGGTTTGAACCGCAGTACATCCTCATGACCAACATGCTGGACTACGTCTACGACGTCTGGGACATTCTGGAAGAACTGAAGCCCGCGGTAGGCGAGCAGACGCTTCTCGTGATCACCAGCAACAATCCGCTGTGGGCCCCGTTGCTGCATCTCGCGAGCAATCTCCGGCTGCGCATGCCGGACTCACCGCGAAATTTCATCACCAACAAGGACATCTGCAGCGTTTTGAATCTGCAGGGCTACGACGTGGTGGAGGAAGGGCTGACGCTGCCCGTCCCCAAGCGCATCCCCTTGCTGGGATCTTTTCTGAACGCTGTCCTGCCCGAATTGCCCCTGCTTCGTTTTGCCTCGTCCCTCCAGTACATTGCGGCACGTCCCCGCGCTCCGCGGCCTGCGCTATCGTGCTCCGTCGTCATACCCTGCCATAACGAGGCCGAGAATATTTCCGAGTGTGTCCGCCGCGTTCCCCGGATGGGGTCCTGGACGGAAATCGTCGTCGTGGATGACGGCTCGAGCGATGGGACGACTGAAAAGGTCAAGGAAATCATGGCCGGCGATTCGCGCGTGCGCCTGATCGTGCTGGAAAGAAACCAAGGCAAGGCCGGCGCGGTGCGCGCGGGATTCGAAGCGGCGCGCGGCGATGTTCTGATGATTCTCGACGCGGACATGGCGGTCATGCCGGAAGAGTTGCCGAAATTCTTCGCGCCGCTGCAAAGCGGCACGGCGGATTTCGTAAATGGCACACGCCTCGTCTATCCGATGCACGGCCGGGCGATGAAAATGGCCAATTTCCTGGGCAACAAAGGGTTTTGTTATCTGGCCAGCTGGGTTGCCCGGCAGCGAGTGAGCGACACTTTGTGCGGCACCAAGGCATTTCTCCGGCGCGACTACATTCGCATGCCGCGGGGAGGCACCGAGCGCTGGGGCGATTTTGATTTGCTCTTCGGAGCGGCCCGTCTGAGGCTCCGGATCCTGGAAATACCGGTTCACTATTCGGAGCGCCGCGCGGGCGCATCAAAGATGCGAGCATTCGTCGAAGTCTGGCGATTCCTGTGGGCGTGCATGTGCGGCTGGCGGATGATGCGTTTTCCGGAAAAGTCGCCGTGGGCGGAAAATCAGCCAGCCATTTCCGGCTGCCATGAGTTCCGGCCGGACGCGCAGGGCACGGCGGCCCGCTGATCATCGTGTCCATGGACACCCAAGCGCAGGAATTGATTCAGCGGCATCGCCAAATCTGGCAACGCAAGCCGGTCTTGCGGCGAATCTACAACGAGGAGTTCTTTGCGCGGCTCCTGGCGTTTCGCAAGCCGGAAGGAATCTCCGTCGAAGTCGGGGGCGGCCCCGGTCTTCTCAAAGAATTGCTGCCCGGCCTGGTCACGACGGATCTTGTCTGCAGTCCCTGGCTTGACGCCGTCGCCGATGCGCAGCGGCTGCCTTTCCGGTCATCCAGCATCACGAATATCCTTGGGCTGGATATGCTGCACCACCTGGCGGCGCCCATGAAATTCCTGAAGGAAGCCGAGCGAATTCTGGCTCCCGGCGGACGATTGATTCTTGTCGAACCGTGGGTCACTTCGTTTTCTTATCTGGTGTATCGCTACCTGCACCAGGAGGAATGCGATCTTTCCGCGAACCCATGGAACGAGAATCCCGTTCGACCGGTCATCGAGAAAAAGGCGTTCGACGGGAATCAGGCGATCCCCTATCTGCTCTTCCGGCCGCCGGCCCTCGCGAAGACCCTCGCCTCAGTCCCGAGTTTCAAGCCTTCGGCGGTTGAGCCATTCTGTCTATTTGCCTACCTGTTCAGCTTCGGATTCAAGCCATTCAATCTATTGCCGGAATTCTTGTATCCACTGGTATCGAAATTCGAGCGAGCGACTTTGCCGCTTTGGCGTTCCTGGGCGGCTCTCCGTGTCCTGATCGTTCTGGAGAAGCGATTTTGAAATCCGTGACTCAGCCAGGGAGCGGGAGCATCTCTGGCCGGTGATTCGAATGCAGAATAGAAAACACGTTTCCATTCTGACGTCGGCGTACAGTTTGGCGCGCTCGGCCAAATTGCTGCGATATGGCTGGTCTCGATCGGCATTTGTTTCTTCCTACTTTTTTTACAAGCGATTTTGGGAAGATCCATTCTGGGGACTCATTCATCGCCGTCCGGAGCTCTTTCGCAACGGCGATGTGCTCGACATCGGCGCCAACATCGGCTACACGTCCTGCCTGTTCGCGCGGGCCGTGGGGCCGGAATCCAAGGTGTACGCCTTCGAACCGGATCAATCCAGTTTTCACCTGCTGACGGAAGTCGTTCGGCGGAGAAAGCTCTCCGAAAAAATAGTGCTGATGAATGCGGCCGTGAGCAGCTCCGACGGCTCGCTCGAGTTTTGGCATAACGAGAAACACTCCGCCGATCATCGCGTTGTGACCGAGCATTTCCGGAATTCCCGGCCGGATTCCACCAAAGTCAGCACAGTCCCCGCGACGAGCGTGGACAGCTTCGTGAACTCGCGGAATCTGGAGAAACTTTCCTTCATCAAGATGGACGTCCAGGGATATGAGCTGGCCGTCTGCGAAGGGATG
>JBGOWC010000350.1:0-2722 GCA_041478415.1 Terriglobia bacterium | reverse complement strand
GTGAGCGTCGGGAATGCGCTGGAGCTTCTGCGGAAATCGCGGGGAACGTTTGACCTGATCTTCATTGACGTGGACAAGCACCAGTATCCGGCGGCGCTGAAGATCGCCGTCGAGAAACTGAACCGCGGGGGCCTGCTGATTACGGACAACACGCTCTGGAGCGGCAAGGTCACGCGTCAGACGAGAGACGCCGAAACGCGCGGCGTCCAGCGCTATAACGCGATGGCTTTTTCCCATCCGCGTCTCGATTCCGTGCTGATTCCCCTGCGTGACGGCGTGACCATCAGCCGCAAGCGCTAGCGGCGGACCAGACTTCTCACGAAAAAGGCGACGTTGGCAGGGCGTTCGGCGAGGCGGCGCATAAAGTACGGAAACCAGTCGCGACCGTAGGGAATGTAGATGCGCAGGCGATAGCCATCGCGCAGGAGCATACGCTGCAGATCGGTGCGCACGCCGTAGAGCATCTGAAATTCAAAATCATCCTTGGAGATTTTCTGCGCCGCCGCGAAGCGGATGGCCTCCGCGATCATCTTCGGGTCGTGCGTGGCGATTCCGTGGTAGAAGCCGCTGGACAAAAGCATCTGCGTCAGCCGCACGTAACTCGCATCCACGTCTTTCTTGCGCGGGTAGGCGATCTCCCCTGACTCTTTGTACGCGCCCTTGCAGAGCCGGATGCGGCATCCGTAGGCGAGCAAGTCTTTGATGTCCCCCTCGCTGCGGTAGAGATACGACTGGATGACCGTGCCCACGGCGGGATTGCGCGAGCGGACGCGCTTGACCAACTCGATGGTGCGCTGCGTATAGATCGAGCCTTCCATGTCCACGCGCAGGAAATTCTCGTTGCGCGCCGCGTGCTCGGCGATGGACAGGAGCTGTCCTTCGCAGAATTCCACGCTCAGATCGAGCCCGAGCTGCGTCAGCTTGCAGGAAACGTTGGCGTTCAGGCCCTCTTCGGCAACGCGGTCGAAGATTTCAAGGTATGCGTCGCGCGCGCGCTGCGCATCCGCCACGCTCGCCACGTTTTCGCCCAGGTAGTCGAGGCTCACCATCATCCCGGCGCGCTGGCACTTCCATGCCGCCTCGATTGCGTCATCGAGCGTTTCGCCCGCAACAAAGCGGTGCGCCATCCGGCGCGTTTTGCCGTTGGAGGTGACCCACCGGGCGAGGCGCTGGCTCTCGGAAAGCTTCAGAAGTGTCGTGCGGAGCATGCGAGATTGATTATGCCCGGAGGGAATGGCTCCTACTAGTGCGTGTGCTCTTCGAGGAACTTTTCGGCGTCCATCGCGGCCATGCATCCGGAGCCCGCGGCGGTGACCGCCTGGCGGTAGCGGTGATCTTGCACGTCGCCCGCAACGAAGACGCCGGGAATGTTCGTCAGGCTGCCGTGCTTGGCGATGAGATAACCGTTCGCGTCCATCTCGAGCTTACCCTTGAAGACGGTGGTGTTGGGATCGTGCCCGGCCGCGATGAAGACGCCGTCCACGGCCAGTTCGCGCGCTGCCTTCGTCTCCGGGTTGCGCAAACGCACGCCTTCGACGAGGCCTTTGGAGGCGAGAATTTCTTCCACCACGAAGGGAGTCGTGATCTCGATCTTCTCGTTGGCCTTCACGCGGTCGAACATGATCTTCGACGCGCGAAACTCCTTCCGCCGGTGGACGAGAAAAACCTTGCTGGCATAGCGCGAAAGAAAATTGGATTCTTCCATGGCGGTATCCCCGCCGCCGACCACCGCGATGGGCTTGCCGCGGAAAAAATAGCCGTCGCAGGTGGCGCAAGTGGAGACGCCATGGCCGATCAATTCTTTCTCGCCCTTCAGGCCGAGCAGGCGCGCCGAGGCGCCGGCCGCAACGATGAGCGCCTTTGTCTCATAGGTTTGTTTGCCCGCGATGACTTTGAAGGGCCGCTGGCGCAGGTCCACTTCCGTTACGGCGCCGGCCTTGAATTCCGCGCCGAATTTCTGCGCTTGCTTGCGCATGTTTTCGATGAGTTCGGGCCCCAGAATCCCGTCGGGAAATCCGGGGAAATTTTCGACGTGCGTTGTGAGGGAGAGCTGGCCGCCGGGTTCCTGCCCATCCAGGACGATGGGTTTCAGGTTGCCGCGCGCGGCGTAGATCGCGGCCGTCAAGCCTGCGCAACCGCTGCCGATGATGATGACGTTGTGCATTCGCAATCGTCCTCTCCCGATTCGATTCCCGGGCGGCCCCGCGGGATACGGCGGGAGTTCGACATTGTAGCATCGTCCCCGCCGGAGCAAGGAATCGCCAGATATTCGATGAAAATCGGGCAAAAACGATTCGGGTAGGCCGGATTCGGCCAAATTGGAGGAGCATTTTTCCGCGGGCGGATTTGACCGCACGGCGAACCGGCGGTATCGTTTCTGACAACGAATGGTTGCCTGCGCAGAAGAAAAGAGGAGAGGAATGGATCCCCGCTATCCCATCGGAGAGTACCAACCACCGAAAAATGTGACACCCGCGCTGCGCCAGCAGGCCATCGGCGCGATTGCCGAATTGCCCGGGAAAATCCGCGCGGCGGTGAAAGGATTGAACGACGCGCAGTTGGACACGCCTTACCGCGACGGCGGCTGGACCGTTCGACAGGTGGTCCACCACGTTCCGGACAGCCACCTGAACGCTTATACGCGCTGGCGGCTGGCGCTGACGGAAGACTCGCCGACGATCAAGCCGTACGACGAGGCGCGCTGGGCCGAGCTGGCGGATGC
>JBGOWC010000287.1:0-3424 GCA_041478415.1 Terriglobia bacterium | reverse complement strand
CCGGGTCCAGCATGGGCTGGCCGGTGCTTGGGTCGGCATAGGCCCCCAGCACCATAGCCGCGTTGCTCCCGAGCATGCGAACCAGGTTTTCGAAGGCGGGAGAGCGTTTCGGCAGATCGGCTTGCGGCGCCGGCTTAGGCGCCTCTGGAGCTGTCGCCGGAGACCCGTCGGTCTTTAGGATTGTCGGTGCCGCGCCGGAAGCCAGCTTTGCGGCGTCGCGCTCTTCCTGTTCGACAATCTCCCGGCGCAGCTCGCCCTCTGCCGTAAACGGCCGCCGGTCAATTACCTTGAAACTTTCTTCGCGGCCTTTATCCTTGTGTTCTGCCAATGTCGTCCCTCAGGTTGCAATCACATTGTCAGTTTAACACCCGGTCGCACTTTTTTGTATTCGGCGAGAGAACTTGTCAAACCCCTCTGCGAACCGTAAAGTGGAACACTTGTTTCAACGCCACGGACGACGCATGAGTTCTCATCGCACAAGATCGTCGAGTCGGAAGCGGGCGAAGCGCCTTTCAAAGCCCGCTGCCAAACGTTCACCCGGAACGGGCACGGGCGGCACGGCAGGGGAGTGGTTCGAAAAGCTTGTCGCCCTGCAGGCTCGCCTGCGCGCGCCGGACGGCTGTCCCTGGGACCGCGAGCAGACCCACGCGAGCCTCCGCACCTACCTGCTCGAAGAGGCCTACGAGGTGCTCGACGCACTCGAGAGCGGCAACGACGCCAAATTCGCCGAGGAGATGGGCGACTTGCTCCTCCAGATCGTTTTCCATTCGCAGATCGCGGCGGAAGAGAAGCGGTTCGCGGTCACCGACGTGATCCGCGAGGTCCACGACAAGATGGTCCGCCGGCACCCCCATGTCTTCGGCAAGACGAAGGCGCGGAACGCGAAAGAGGTGCTCAAGAATTGGGAGCAGCTCAAAGTGGAGGAGCGAGCTGCCGGACTTGCCGGCAGGACAGCGAAAGAAGGGAAGGAACCGGGTTCTCTGCTGGATGGAGTTCCGCGGAACGCTCCGGCGGCTCTCGAGGCTTTTCAACTGACCCGCCGCGCCGCGCGCATCGGTTTCGACTGGGACGACGTCGAGGGAATTCTCGACAAGTTGTGTGAAGAATCGGCTGAGCTGCTAAACGCCTTGCGAGACCGGGCGGCGGGCCCATCCGGGGCAGCCGTCGAGGAAGAGATCGGCGACCTGCTCTTTGTGGCCGTCAATTTGGCGCGCTTCCTGGGTACCGACCCCGAGATTGCACTGAAGAAGGCCAATCGCAAATTTTCCATGCGTTTTCGCGAAATGGAACGTCGCGCCCGGGAACAGGGGCGGCTGCTCGCCGAGCTCCCGCGAGAGGAGATGGAGAGGCTCTGGAACGAAGGCAAGCGTGGCGAGCGGAAACACTCCGTCGCCGGCGAGGCGGGTGAATCGCAATGAGCGAAGGAATCACCGTCCGGCCATGCGCAACCCTCGCGGAGTTCGAGCGCTGCGTCGAATTGCAGCGCGAGATTTGGGGCGAGGCCGAATTGGAAGTTGAACCGGTGACGCTGTTCGTGGTGACTGCGCGCACCGGCGGCCAAGTTCTCGGTGCATTTCACGAAGGGCGTATGGTGGGCTACACGCTTGCTGTGCCGGGCATCCGGAACCGCGTGCCCTATCTGCACTCGCACATGACAGGTGTCCTTGCGGAGTACCGCGACCGCGGCGTGGGCCGCCAATTGAAGCTCTTCCAGCGCGACGAGGCCCTTGGCCGCGGAATTCGGCTGGTTGAGTGGACGTTCGACCCGCTCGAGCTGCGCAACGCGCACTTCAATCTCAACCGCCTCGGGGCGATTTGCAGAGACTACCTTCCAAATCTCTATGGCGTCACCAGCAGCCCGCTCCACCGCGGTCTGCCCACCGACCGCTTGGTCGCCGAATGGCATCTGGATTCGCCGCGAGTTATCGGGATTCTCGCGGGGCGCATTCCGGATCCGCTGGACGCCCCGGCGATCATCGCCCTGCCGCCGGAGATCGAGCGGTGGAAACGGGAGAACCCCGCCGAAACGGCCCGCGTGCAGGCGCGCATCCGGGAAGAATTTCAGTCCTGGTTCGCCCGCGGCTACGCGGCGTTCGCCACACGGACGGCGGGCGGCGCCGGGGCCTACCTGCTCGCGCCCTGGAGCGATTTCTAACTGCGGTTGGAGGCAATGAGAAAAAACGAATGAGAGTTCGAGAAATCACAATGCGGGAATTGCACATGAAGCTCATCGCGCCGTTCCAGACGAGCATGGAAACGACCGATGTCCGCCGCGTCGTGCTCATCGAGGCGGACGTGGATGGCGTTGTCGGATGGGGAGAATGCGTCGCCGGCGAGACCCCTTCCTATAGCCCGGAGACGACCGACACAGCCTGGCACATCCTTCGCGACTTCCTCTGGCCGCTGATCAAGGGCAAAGAGTTTGCCTCGGCCGCGGAAGTCTGGGACCTTCTCGGCTGGGTGCGCGGGCATACCATGGCCAAAGGAGGTATCGAGGCCGCCATCTGGGACGCGGAAGCCAAGCAAAAAGGCCTTCCGCTGGCAAAGCTCCTCGGCGGCGCGCGCGAGGAAATCGCCTGCGGCGTCTCCATCGGGATCCAGGATTCTCTCGACAAGCTTGTTGCCGATGTTCGGAAGGAACTGGCCGCCGGATACCAGCGCATCAAGATTAAGATCAAGCCGGGGCGCGAATTGGCGCCGGTGCAGCGCCTGAGGCAGGAGTTTCCCCGCATTCGCCTGATGGTGGACGCCAACTCCGCCTACCGCCTGGAAGACTGGCCGCTCCTGAAGCAGCTCGATGCGTTCCATCTGATGATGATCGAGCAGCCGCTCGGCTGGGACGATCTATTCGGCCACATCGAGCTGCAGAAAAAACTCGAGACTCCCGTCTGCCTGGATGAATGCATCCACACGGAAGAGCAAGCGATTGCCGCGGTGACGCTCGGCGCCTGCCGGATCATCAACATCAAGCTCGGGCGTGTCGGCGGATTCACGGTCGCGAGACGCATTCATGATCTATGCCAGAGGCATGGTGTGCCCGTCTGGTGCGGGGGGATGCTGGAGTCCGGCATCGGCCGCGCCCACAATATTGCGCTCGCGACGCTGCCGAATTTCACGCTGCCCGGCGACGTCAGCGCCAGCCGCCGTTACTGGCACGAAGACATTATCGATCCGGAGGTGACCGTCACGCCGCAGGGGACGATTCGCGTACCCACGGGTCTTGGGATCGGCTTCGAGCCGCGCCGCGAGCGCATCGAAAAGCTCACCGTGCGAAAAGAACGGCTGACCTAATCCGGTGAGCACAGCCGCGAACTCATCCGTCCCGCCTTCGGCCCCGAGCCGTGGATTCGTCGCTTTTTCGATTGCGATGATCGTCCTGATGTGGGCGGTGAATTTCATCGCCGCCAAGATTGGGCTGCGCCAT
>JBGOWC010000017.1:0-12048 GCA_041478415.1 Terriglobia bacterium | reverse complement strand
GCCACCCGCTTGATCCGGCAAACCTCCCGATGACGATGGACCTGGGTGGCGTGAAAGCCGTTGTCGAATCCTTCCCTGGCCACTCCGGCACAGACATCATCGTCCGCGTTCCGGAACAAAATATCGTCTTCACCGGTGATCTGCTCTTCAACGGCTGGTATCCCGTCTGTTTCGACGCGACGGTGTCCAGTTGGCGCGCCACGCTTGCTAAATTCGCCGGCTTTGACAAGGACACAATTTTTGTTCCGGGCCACGGACAGGTTTGCGGCCAAGAAGGCATCGCCACGATTCGCGAAGTTTTTGACGATATCGCCGGGCAAACCGAAAAAATGCACCAGGCCGGCGTCCCCGCGGCGGAAGCAGCGCAACGTTACGCCGTACCCGACAAATTCAAGAATTTCCCGATCTTCGCGTGGGGCTTCACCATCGGCCCGGCGATTACCAAACTCTACGAAGAGTGGAACGCAAAGAAGTAGGTCACGCTGTCTCCAGGGGCAATTCGGCAAGCTACAAGCGGCGCATGTAGGCTGTGTTCCGCGAATGGAGAGACCGGATCAACGGATAAACGAAACGGTTGGATCGCGGCGGGCAATCTCGGCAGCGATGCGCTGCATCTCTTCGTGGACGAGAGAGTTGGTGGCGAGGATGGATGGACCCCCGAGGCGGTATGGCCCGCCAGCGAGGTCGGTGACGCGACCGCCGGCCTCTTCGACGAGAAGAACGCCCGCGGCGGTGTCCCAGGGATTCAGCCCAAACTCCCAGAAACCTTCAAAGCGGCCCGCGGCGACAAACGCCAGGTCGAGCGCGGCCGAGCCGTCGCGCCGAACGCCGTGCGAGCGCAAAGTGAAATCCCAGTAGTAATGGATGTTTGGATTTGCGTGCCGCTTGTGCGCGGGAAATCCGGTGCAGACCAGGCTCTTTGCCAGCTTTTCGACTTTCGAGACGTGAATGCGTTTTCCGTTGAGGGTCGCACCCTCGCCGCGCGCCGCTGCGAACATCTCGCCGCTCACCGGGTTGTAAACGACGCCAGCCAGCATCGTTTCGTTCTCGGCCAGCGCAATGGATACAGCAAAGCAGGGATAGCCGTGAGCGAAGTTGGTCGTCCCATCGAGCGGGTCCACGTGCCAGCGAAACGGGGATTGTAGTTCGTGCCCGGTGCCTTCTTCCGCAGCGATCGAATGTCCGGGAAAATGCTTCTTCAGGCGCGCGACGATGACTGCTTCAGCCTTTCGGTCCGCCTGCGTCACCAGGTCCGCATCGCCTTTGTACGTGATCTCGAGAGGCCGATCGAACTCCTCGAGGAGGATCTTGCCCGCCTCCCGCGCCGCCTCGGTGGCTATTTCGAGATATCTATCGCTCATTTTTTCTTCCGCTCACAAAAGCCCAAGGCCAAGTGAACAGTCACAGTTCCAACAGGGGCCACCGGGTCTATTCCTTCGCCGTGAAATAGCCACGACGATGCCGCGCGGTAAATTCGCCAGTCACTTTTACTGCGATTTTTCGAAACGTGTCCGCCGGGCCGCGTGGATTCGGATAGTAGCCGAGCCGGTATTGCGTGCGGAGTTCGCGATCAATGCGCTCAAAGATGGCGTCAAGCTCCTGGGGGGTGTCCGGATAAAACATGGCGCCGCCGGTGGTGTCCGTCATCGTTTCGAGGGCGTGCTCGCCGGCAGTGTTGCGGCCGCTTTCATTGTGGATGGGACGGAGGACGATGGTGTAGAGCAACGCTCCCGTGCGCAGCGCCTCTTTCCGAGCAGAATCGAAATCTGCACGGCTGGTGGTCTCGCCTGCGTCCGTGACCAGCACGATCACCCGCCGCCGGTCGTCCGGACGGCGTTCAAGAGAGCGCGCGCCAAGATACACGGCATCGTAGAGCGATGTTCCGGCTCCCTCGATGATGTGGCGGACCGCATTCTGGAGGAGCGCCACGTCGCCGGTGAAACCCGCGATCTGCGTCACCGACTCGTCGAAAGAGTACAGCGTCATGCGGTCGCCCGAGCGCAGCACCTGGCGGATGAAATGCGCCGCGGCCTCGCGTTCGCTGGCCATCTCGATCTGCGTGCTGAGGCTCGAATCAATCATCAAGACGAGGTCCAGCGGTTGTTGCGTCTCCGATTCAAAGACTTCGATTTTCTGGGGCGTGCCTTCCTCGTAGAGCTCAAATTGATCGCGGGTCAGGTCCAGCGCGGGCCGATGATTCGCGTCGGTCACGCTGACCAGCACGTTTACGAGGTTCACCTGCACTTTGATCCGGCCCCGCTCCTGCGCGCCGAGAAAAGCGGTACAAAAAAGCAACACGAGGCAAGGTATGGTAGGAAGGACTCGTGAGGGAAAGCCGGTGAATAATTTCATCTACTAGCTAGATTCCGCCGAACGCGCATGGGATGCCAACGGCGGAATTTCTCCTTCGGCCCAGACGGCACCGTCGGCAAAGAATTCCTTTTTCCAAATCGGGACGGTGCGCTTGAGGGAGTCAATCGCGAAGCGGCAGGCCTCGAACGCCGGGCCGCGATGCGCGGCGCTGACGGCGATGAAGACGCTGGTCTCGCCGATTTCGAGTTTTCCCAAGCGATGCACCATCGCCACGTGGTGAATTGCGAACTTGTGGTGAATTTCCTGGCCAATTTCGCGCAGCTTCGCGAGCGCCATCGGTTCGTAGGCTTCATATTCGAGATAGAGCGTGCTGCGGCCGCCCGAATGATTGCGCACGCGGCCGTCAAAGGCGGCTACGGCGCCGTCCTCCGGCGCGCGCACACGGGCGATGAGCGCGAGCGGATCAATCGGCTCGCGAATAAGACGGAAGAGGTCTTCGGTTATTGGGGTCATCTCTTGCATGGAGCGCATCACCCGCCGCTCACGGGCGGGAGAAAGGCGATCTCATCACCGGGGCGGAGCGGCGCGGTCCAGGGAGTGAATTCCTGGTTGCGCGAGGCCACGAGCGAACTGCGGTAGCGCGCGAGCTCCGGGAAGCTGCCGCGATAGTACAGAAATAGCTCTTCGATTCGAGCGCCGTCGGCAAGGTCCACGGCATCCTCGCCGCGCCCGACGATTTCTTTCAGCCGCCCGAAAAAGAGCACCTTTACGCGCATCTCATATCCTAGCCGGATTGTACCCTGCCGCCGTGGCGTGGGCCAGCGGGCATCGTCTTCTCGGGATGATTTGCATCGAATATTTCGTACTTTTCGGCGGTTCCATTTCTACAGAAGATTCTTGACCGCCGGGTCGGGCTTGCGTAGCTTCTCGGTAGGAAAATTACTCTCTCCCTCACGGGGTGAAGCCCGGGTGGTTCAATGAAGATACTGGTAACAGGCTCGAGCGGCTTGATCGGCGCGGCCCTAGTGAGCGATCTGTTGCGCGATGGGGAAACTGTCTGCCGACTGATGCGGCCGGAGAGCGCAGCTTCGCCGACTGTAGGCGGGATCGCGGTTCCTTGGAATTCGACAACCGGTGAGATCGGGAAGGCAGCATCGGGAGCGGACGCAATCATTCATCTCGCCGGAGAGTCTCTGGTCAACGGACGCTGGAGCGCAGAGCGGAAGGCACTGTTGCGGTCGAGCCGGGTAGAGACAACGCGCAAGCTGGTTGAAGGGCTTGCGCGATTGACGCCGCCGCCAAAAGCGCTGCTATCCGCTTCCGCGGTGGGCTACTACGGCAACTGTGGTGATGAGACTCTCACGGAAGAAAGCAAGACCGGCCATGACTTCCCCGCCCGTCTTGCGGAGGAATGGGAAGCCGAGGCGGCAAAAGCCGAGTCTCTGGGAATGCGCGTGGTTCGGCTGCGGATTGGCGTGGTGCTTGCGAAGCACGGCGGCGCGCTAAGGAAGATGCTCCTGCCGTTCCGCCTAGGCTTGGGCGGGCGGCTTGGTTCCGGCCGACAGTGGATGTCGTGGCTGACGCTGGCCGAGGCCGTTTCGATTATCCGTTTTGCGCTCGCAAACGACGGTGTGCGCGGCGCATTAAACGTGGTCGCGCCGCAGCCGGTGCGCAATGCAGAATTCACGCGCGAGCTGGCGCGTGCGCTGCACCGTCCCGCGATTCTGCCCGCCCCGGCCTTTGCTTTGCGGCTCGCGATGGGCGAGATGGCCGAGGCCATCCTGCTTGCGGGCCAACGAGTTCTCCCGCAGAAGCTGGAAAAGTTCGGTTACCGATTTCTCCATCCCGATTTGGCTTCTGCGCTCGCCGCCGTGCTGTCGCCGATCTGAAAAGTACACCGTTTCCCGGTGCTCGGCGGACTGCGGCCTTCTCTGCTTCCCTCGTCAATTCCCTTTCCGCCGTGCGGTCGAGCAGGTCTAGAGCCAGCTCCTGCATGTTTTCTCCCGTACGCATAACCAGACGCCACGCCCTGGGATTTGGCTCAGTGCAAAGGACGCGAAAAAGGCGCTGGCTTCCATCGCCAACTGCATTCCGTCATCTACAGGTCGAGCTGCTCGAGCAACGCATCGAGGTTGGTCTCGTCCACGACCACCACCGGCGGCCGATCCCTCACCGGAGAAGCGAGGGAATCCAGTTCATCAAAGGCCTGGAAGAGGCGCAGCTTGGCGACCGCGTACTCTTCCGTGCCCGTGAGATCCCGGCCCGTGCGCCGATTCCAGGCCTCCACGGCCGAGTGGTCCACGAAGATGACCAGCGGAAACGTGGTTTGCCGGTCGGCAGAGACGTGATAGCGATATTCGGTGCCCGCAGCCGAGCCGCGGCGCACGCGCTCCACCTCGAAGAAAAAATACTGGTAAACGTACCCGGTCGCGGCCGAGTAGCTTTTCACGCGGCGGACGGCGTCCGGACGAGGCATGCGCGCATTATTCGGAGAGCGCAGAAGTCTGTCAACTGAATCTCCGAGAAGGCCAACGGATAATTCCGAAAAGGAACAGAACCATTTCGGTCCAGTTCCAAATCGGCAATGTGTCTGTTCCCGTTCCCTCTTGGTAGACCCGGGGAAAGGGAGAGAAAACCCTCTACGGGACTGGCGAAATTGTCCGTAAGTGATTTACTTACTTATACTTACATGAATTCGATTGAGCGTATCTCAATCACTGGTGTGGCGTGTGGCGGGGTACGGCCTTCGCTGGCCCTTCGCCTGCATCCCTTGCGGACATGCGGCCCCTCTCTCGAGATGGCAGCAAGTCTTTTACGTGCGCTGGGGTATTCGTTCTCCTCACGGTGAGTGCGTGCACGCTGGGCTGCGGAGGGGGAGGCGCAAGCCCTGTAGCGCCCCCGCCGCCTCCGCCTCCCCCTTCTGTCACCGTGTCGGTGACACCCGCGAGCGCATCGGTGCTGCTCGGGAACGCGCAGACGTTTTCGGCAACCGTCGGCGGTGCCACGGATACCGCCGTCGCGTGGAGCGTGAACGGCGTGCCGGGAGGAAATTCGACCGTTGGCACGATTGCCGCCGACGGACTCTACACGGCGCCAGCCGATCTGCCCGCGCCGACGACGGTCCAGGTGCGCGCGACAAGTCATGCGAACGCGTCGAAGTCCGCTTCCGCACAGGTTTCCGTCGCGAGCGACATATCGCTGAGCCTTTCGCCTACGACCGCGAGTGTGGAGCTGGGAGCAACGAAAGCCTTTCAAGCCACACTTTCCTCGAATGGCCACCCGGATCCATCGGTGCGCTGGAGTCTCGCGGGCACTCTCTGCCCCGCAAGCTGCGGCTCGATTGATGCGAACGGAAACTACACCGCGCCGCAGATTCTTCCTTCGAGCGGAATAAGCGTCGTTGCGCGAAGCGTCGCCGACAATTCTAAACAGGCAACCGCGTCGGTCTCGGTGACGAGCAGTTTTTCTCTTACGCTTTCGACGCCAGCGAGCATCGTCGCGGGGAACTCCGCGAGCGTAACGGCCACGCTTCAGCCTGTCGCGGGCTCCAACCCGAGCACGACGCTGACCTGGTCGCTCTCCGGCCCAGGTTGCTCGGGCGCGGCCTGCGGAACTCTTACGTCGGAGGGAAATCTCCTGACGGCAACAGGCGCGACACAGGCTTCGGCGACGTACATAGCACCTGTCACGCCACCCAGCCCGAACAACGTGGTCATCACGATCACGCCGCAGGCCGATCCCTCTCGGAAGATTACAGCAGCGGTGACGATTCTGAATGCGACCGGCGTTACGGTGATCCCCGCTTCTGCAACGCGCGCGACGAGTCACCGCCTCACCCTCAGCGCAACGGTTACTGGATCCACGAATTCTGCGGTCACTTGGAACGTCAATGGCGTTGTCAGCGGCAATTCAACATTTGGACAGATTTGCGTCGCCGGATCGGCTCCCTGCCAGCCGTTGACGGGGCCGAGCGCCTCGCCGGTGGAATACCTTGCGCCAGGCGCGATGCCGTCCCAAAACCCCGTGGTGATTCAAGCAGTAAGCCAGGCCGATCCTTCGAAGAGCGGCTCGGCCCTGATCACCGTCATCGCGCACATCGTTGTGACCATACAGCCGGGCAGCGTCACGCTATCGCCCGGGAGCGTACAACCATTTTCCGCAAGCGTCCTCGGCACGGACAACCAGAATGTGATCTGGCAGGTACAGGGCGCCGGCTGCAGCGGCGCGGGCTCGCCTTGCGGCGCGATTGATGCTACCGGAATTTACACCGCACCCGCGACCGCGCCCACGCCCAACACCCTGCAAATTGTGGCCATCAGCAGCGATGATGTGGGCCAATCGGGCAGCGCAAGCGTGACCATCTCGACGGCGCCGGCGATCTTGAGCCTCCTTCCAGCGAGCGTGTATGCGGGTGGCGCAGCCGGTTTCACTCTGAAGGTGGAGGGAAGCGGCTACCGCACATCGAGTCCAGGCGCTTCACTTCTCATCGCTGGCACCGCTCGCACAACCACTTGCAGCCTAACTACGGAATGCACGGCGCCGGTGACGCCCGCGGACGTGGCCGCGGCGGGAGATCTGGCCATACAGGTACGAAACCCGGACGGCACAACCTCCAACATGGTGAATCTTGTTGTCGTGGCGCCGGGAGGCCCGGATGACGTGATCTCCCTCACGACGGGAAACCCGGCCGTGAGCGGAAAAGACATCGTGGTGGTCGAGCCGACCACCGCCGGTGTTTCTCTGCCCGGTGCGAGCGTGGATTTGAACGTGGCCGCGCTCGGCGTTTTTTCAACCGCGAACAATTCCTGCTCGCTGGGCGGGAGCCCGGTTCACCTCGTGAGGCCGAGTTCGGGGACCGCCGCGCTCGATGTGTGCCTCTTTTCCCTGAGCGGGCTCGACGTCAGCATGACCTACACCGTCTCCGGAGCGGGAGACATCGCGGTGATTGCGAAACAGCCTGCGGGTCTCGGCATCATTCACCTGACGTTGCAGATTCCGAGCACAGCGGCACTCGGCGCGCGAACTCTTTTTATCTCGAACACCAATCTGGATAAGACCGCCGCGAGCGGCGCCCTGGAGGTGCAGTGAGATGAGCTTTGTGGAACGACGGCGCTTTCTCTGGATTCTCTTTCTCGCGGGGCTCGCGCTGATTGCGATCGTCGCTCACGCGACGACATTTTCCCGGCTGCGCTTCGATGATCTCGCTCGTGAATCCTCGGCCGTCGCGAGGCTCCGATGCCTCCGGACCGAGAGCCGCTGGGAGCAGGGTCAGATCTGGACCGACGCGCGGTTCGAAGTCCTGGACACGGCCAAAGGAGTCTTGCCTCGCGTAATCACGGTCCGCGTGCCCGGCGGACGCGTGGCGCACCTCGAGACACACGTGGATGGCGCCCCGCGTTTTCATGTCGGCGAGGAGGTTTATCTCTTCCTGTGGAACGGCGCGAACGAGCCTTACCGAGTGCTTGGCTGGGCGCAAGGAACCTTTCGCATCGCGAAAAATCCCCACACCATGCGCGAGGCGGTTACGCAGGATTCCGCCGCCACGCCAATCTTCGATCCAGAACGGCGGGAGTTTCGCGCCGAAGGGTTTCGAAACATGCCAGTGGCCGAATTCCGGCAGCGATTGCAAACATCTGTAGAGCGAGCTGACTCCCAATAGGAGGGTCTTGCAAGTGATGAAAATGCTCCAGAAGCTGACGGCTAGCATACTCGCGATCTCTGTGGCTCTCTTCGCCACGCAGGCCGCACAGGGCTACGCCATCAATCAAGTTGTTCCAGACCTTCGCCAGCCGGCCTCATTGGCAGGTAACTCCGCGTGTCCGATCCCGGCGCACCGCGCGACCGCCGCCGGAAGCCTCGCCGTGCGCTGGAGCACGATTCTGGGAACGAATCCCACGACGATTCTCACCCAGGACCAATCGACATCCGGAAGGCTCAACGAAATCGAGCAGGTGATTCAGGAATCGCTGGCTGCCTGGATGAACGTCCCAGGCACTAAACTCACGCCGGTGGTCCTTGCGCCGCTCACGCGAGCAGCAAATGCAAGCGCGTGTGCCGCGGATGGACTCACCTCGATCTGTTTCGACCAGCCCGACGGAGCATTTACGCCCGGTGTGCTGGCCTTCACGCGCGTGATCACCGCGGACCGACTGGGCGAAGCGATCGGAAACGGTGCGCCGTCCACGGAGCTCGGGCAGATTCTCGACGCGGACGTCTATTTCAATCCCGGTGATTCCCGAACGACGTTTGCTTCGACCGCAGCCCTGCCATCCACTCCTTCCTCGTACGATCTTGAGTCGGTACTTACACACGAGCTGGGGCATTTCCTCGGGTTCAGCCACTCGACCGTGTGGAGCGCGATGATGTTTCCGTTTGGGCCGGCGCCGGGCACTTTCACCGGAGTGCGGCCGACCCCGCAGCAGGCCGACGCGCCTCTCTCCGATGACGATCGCACCGGCCTGCGCGTGGTGTATCCGGACACGGCCGATTCGGTTCACATCGGTTCGATCCGCGGGCGAATTCTTCCGGCGAATCCACTTTCGCTCCCGGCGGCGCCGGCCGGCGTCAGCGGCATCTTTGGCGCGCACGTGGTTGCCATGGACGCGACAATTGGAAACGTGGTGGCCGGCGTGATCGGAGGGTGGAGCTGTTCGGGCGCGGGGCCGGTGCAATTCGACGGCAGCTATGTCTTCGAGCGCCTGGCGGCGGGTGCCGGACACAGTTACAAGATCTACGCGGAGCCGCTCAATGGTGCGGCGGATCCATCGACCATCAGCAATGCGATCCATACTCTGTGCCGAAATGTCTTGACCGATCCGGGGTGGCCTGCCGGTGCATCGTGCATCGTTCCACTGGTCAACACCAACTTCACGACGCGCGTCCGGTCATCGCCTTGAAGCGAGTCTTCCCAAAAAGGTGCAGGCCCCGATCGTGCCGGGGCCTGCGCCAGGGTGCGGGGAGTTGCCAGACTTACTGCGCAGCCTGAATCAACTGCGAGAAGCCGGTGGTGTTGACGTCGCGGAACATCGGCGTGCGCGGCGGCAGCAGCGAGGGCGTCAGGAAGTTGGTGTCAAAGTTGTAGCCGCGGCTCGGCGGGCTATACACCGTGTCGCAGCACTTATATAGACCGGTCGCCTGGCGGTTGTAGTAGAGGCTGAGAATGGAGCCGCGATAATTCAACGTCTGGCCGCCCCAGTCCTCCACGTACCGCAGGAAGTTGTGGACACCGCCGTCGGTGCCAAAGTCCTGGTTCGTGGCATATCCGCCCGGTTGAGGGAACGATACGCCCTTTCCGGCCACGATGCCGAGCCGATACCAGGTTGTCGCACCATTCCGCTTGGTACCGCTATGGTCGTACGGGAAGATGAACGAATTAACGTCATTCCAGTTTCCGGAAAGGAAAGTAAACGCGTCCCCGAGGACCGACGCGGCGACCTGCGGGTCATTCCAACCACCGCCCGCGGAGTTTGCGTTGTAGTCTCCGTTGACGTACACGGGATTTTCCATGGCGATGGTGAGACCGCACGGAACGGTGCCGGGGCATATGCCCAAGTTTAGCAAGTTGCCGTTGACGATCTTCACGGCGCGGCGGAAAAAGATGGACGGGTTCTCGCGAGCCTCATTCGAATTGACCAAGAACGTCCCCGGCCAGACGGTTGACGGCGCTGCCACCGCGCAGCTTGGATCAGCCGCCGTGGCGGCCATGGAAGCGGCGATGAGAGGGGGTGCAATGGGCCACCCGACCTCGATGGGGTTCGTCTGACCGTATGTGAACAGAGGAACCGCAACACCCAACCCAGCGAGATCCTCGCCCGTGTCGAGCGTTGCGTTCGGGCAAGCGTTGGCGCTCAACGGATTGACGTAGTCCTGGAAACCATACTCGCCGGTCTCATGGGTGGAGGGAGAGGCCGGCGGCCAGCCACCCGGAAGAGCCGCCGGGACATAGTTTCCGCGACGGTCGGAGATGTACACGGCGAAGTCATAAGGTGCGTTATTAACGTCCTTTGCCTGCGTGCCGCTCGCTCCGATCAAGCCGGTCAGCCAGCGGCCCAGGTTCTTGGCGTCGAGCTCGACGTAGTGCATCACGCCGCCGAGCCTGACTCTGGTATCGAAAGGCGCCGCCGGCTTGACGTCGCGGATGGTCCCTTCGCGGGTGTCGAAGAGCACATTGGGCCAAAAATCGGTTGGGAGGAGCGCCAACACGTTGCCGGTCGCCGCAACCACACCGCAGGCCTGATCGGCCGTCGGCGTCTTCGGAAGAGGTACCGTGCCGATCGGGATGGATGAGGGATTGTCTCGCATTCTCTCCAAGCGAATGATCGCATTGGGATGCGGATCCTTGCAGGTCGAGACGACCACCTCCGCACCCGGCAGCGCGAGGAGCGTGGTTGCGGACTGCCCCGTGTTCGCGCCGGTTGCGGGGTTGATATTCTTTCCGGCGTAACCGAAGCTGAGGATCTCCTGGGTGACATCCTTCCAGTTAGTGCTGCACGGACTGTCATAGGGCGGCCTCTGGATTTCAATCTTGATGAAACCCGTGATAGTCGCGGTGGTTTTTGGCTGCCAGTAGCCATCGGAGGGGGTGTAGGCTCCTCCGGTAGTCACAGCGGCCGCGCCGGAGGCTGCCAGCGGAACAGGCGTTGTTCCCGCAGCAGTCATTGCCGCTTTCAGGGCCAATGCACGAGCTGTCGCCCAACCACCTGCTCCGCCGACCGGCAGAGCGATATCTGCCAGATTGAACGGCTGCACGGTCGCGTCAATACAGGGCAGCTGCATGATGTCATTCAAATTGTCAGAAAGAAGAATCCTGAAGCTGGCCTGGGCGAAGAAGCGCTCGCCGAGGATGCCGGCGCCTTCGTTCTGGACCGGGCGGCGGATCAGGTCAACGGTCTGCGTCACGCCGTTTCCGAGGGTAACGATGGCCAGATCCAGTCTCTTTGCGCCGGTCCCGCGAGCGGCGCCGAAAGCGCCGTTGCGGATGTTACCTGCGTAATACGATGAGCCGAGAGAAATGGTATTCCACGGGACCGGGCTTGTGTTGGGGGCGGAGCCCACTGTGCCGGTCAAACTGCCTTCGGTCGTTGCCATAGCGCGGTACGAAGCGCTGCCCGGCGAGATGGTGACATTCACCGTTCCCGTGTAACCGGTGCCAACGGGCCAGCCATTCGAAAGATTCGTGCGGATCACATCACCGTACGCGGTCACTTTGTCGGAAAGCCACACGTTGCTGCCGGCTGCAAGGTACAAGTTCCCGTTGGTCTGGGTGCGGCCGCCAAAATTGAAGTCGGGGCCGGGGAAGAAGCTGAGATCCGTCTGGGAAAAGACGCCGAATTGAAACATCGGAATGCCGACCGTCTGGGTCGTGCGCGTGAGCTTCACTTCCGAGCCGGCTCTGGTATGGGCGGTGACGGTCATCGCATATGGCGTAGCCAGCGCGGTCATGCCCTGGTACGGACCCGACTGTATCGTGATGATCGATGCCTTCGGGTTGCCGCTGGCGTCGGTCGGATAGGTGATGGAATAGCCGCTGGCGGCAACCGGATCCACGTAGGCGATGCCCGTCAGAGACGGGGGCGTGGTCATGAGGGCATTGACCTGCGCGCCGCTTGGCGCATACGTGTTGTTGAAGAGCGTGCCGAGGTCGGCCGTCAATTTCTCCATGCCCGCTTCCGCGCCGTAGAAGGCGCGGCTGTAATCGTTGTTCATTCCGGAAAGCCGCTGGGTCGAGGTGACAAG
>JBGOWC010000016.1:0-12065 GCA_041478415.1 Terriglobia bacterium | reverse complement strand
TTCGATTTCCACCTGCTGCGTCTTGCGGTCGAGCTGCCGGATCAGGTTGTCGAGAACAGGAATCGTGGCCGGAATGTCCCGGATAATCAATTGGTTCGAGCGGTCGTCGGACAAAATGTCGCCGCGGCCCGTCAGGAATCGCTTAAGCGTATCCTTCATCATGGCTGCCTTCGCGTAGCTGAGCACACGCGTCACGGTGATTGGCGGCGTGGCCTCGGCTTGCGCCTTCTCCAGGTCGCGCGACACCTCGGCTTCCTTCTTCAGCGTGTCCCGGGTGGCAATGCGCAGCACGTTTCCGCTGAGCTGCTTCTCCAGGCTGTTGTTCTGCATGACGATGTCCAGCGCCTGATCCCACGGCACTTCGTCGAGAACGATGGTCAGCGAACCCTTTACAGCGGGGTCCAGCACGACGTTCAGTCCGCTAATCTCATGAATCAGGCGGAAGAAGTCGCGCAGGTCCACATCCTTCAGGTTCACGGAGATCGGTTCGCCCGTGTACTTGCCCGCCGCGGGGGCCGCCGCTCCCTGTTGCACGACTGCTGCGGCGTTGCCGGAGGTGCTCGCGATCTGCTGTGCGGGTTTTTCTGGCATGGCCGGCTTCCCGCTAAACGAGGCCAGAAGGACTGAAGGCTGGGTCAGTTCGCGTGGCAACTCGAATTTGGGGACAGAAATCGTGGTCCGCCGGGAAGTCTTGTTCGCATGAGCCGCGCGGGGAACCGACGGCACAAAATGGAATTCGGCGTGTTGCGTGATCGGCTTGACGGAAGCAGTGCGGGCCGTGCTGCTGCTCGCCGGCTTCTCCACCGGGACTGCCGGCGCCACGTTGAAGAGAATCACCACCGCCGAACCGTCACGCGCGATCTGGTACGTCGTTTCGCCGGTCAGGTCGATCACCACGCGAGCGATATCCGGTTTGAACTGCCCGAGGCGTACTCCGAGCACCGGCGCAGAAACACCGGGGATGACCGTCCTCTGGACGGCCAGCCGTGCGCCGGCGAAGTCCAGCACCAGGCGATCCGGATTCTGCATCCGTGCCGCGCGGACCTCGAGGCGGCCTTCGCCTTCAACCCGCACGCTGGCGTGCTGTGAGGCCTGGGTGATCGCCACGCTCGAGATGACCGAGGTAGCGGCGCTTTGCGGCGCGCCAGCAGGCGCTTGCGCCTGCGTGCACACCGGGCTTATCGCCAGCGCCGCGGTTGCAAGCAGCAGGCAGCCGCAACGAATGGCCGGCCAATTCGTCTTCATTGCTGTTCTCCTGGACTGGCGTAGATTCTCTTGTTGATTTGACGCTCCACGGGTTTGCCGAACGCATCCATGCCGACCTCGTGGAACGACACGCTGTCCATCATGATTTTTTCCACGCGTCCGTCGTACAGTTGGTCACCTTCACGCAGGAAGTAGGTGCGCTGCTGCGGATTGGAGACCACCGCGATCATGCCGTTCGATGACCGCACGACGCCGTCCAATCGCAGCGTGCCGATCTGCAGGCCGGGCTTCCCCGGCGGTAAATTCTTTGCCGCTTCGGACTGCGACTTCTGCCGGCCAACGAGCGATTCAAATGGATCGCGCCGCGCCACCTTTACTTCACTCTCGGCAGGCGCACCAGCCGGAGCAGCCGGCTTCTTGGCCGCACCCGCGGCCTTCGCGGGCTTCACCGGCTTTTTCGCAGCAGCCTCAGCCGGTTTCGTGGCTGGTTTCGCGGCCGCCTTCGCCGCGGGCTTCGCGGTCTGGGCCGACTGTTTCGGAGCCGCCTTGGCGGCAGCCTTAGCCACTGGAGCGGCCGGTTTCGCCGCAGGAGCAGCTGGCCTCGCCGCTGGCGCCGCCGGCTTCGCGGCCGTTGCGGCAGGCTTCGCCGCCGGTTTCGCAGGAGCCGGAGCCGGTGCCGGTTTCTGAGCGGGCGGTTTGACCGCTGGCGCCGCTGGTTTCTGAGCAGACGGTTTGGCCTGCGAGCGGACGCCGGGTGTAGCCAGCGCCAGCAGAATCCCTAGTACGAGTGCATGTGCAGAACGCATAGTTCGCTCAACCCCGTTTAGGGTCTCCCTGCCGGCTTTGCTCCTGCCTTAGCTGCTTGCGCAGCAGGCGTGAGTTCCGCCGGCTTGGTGAAAAACGTTACGGCCGTAAAAACTCCCGACACCGTCGTCCCGGGCCGCATCGGATACCTTGGCCCGGAAATCTTGTCGGGATCCTGGAACGTCAGGTCGCCCACATTGATAATTCTAGAAAGACGGCCTAGCCTGCCGAAGAAATCCAGGACGTTGAAATACGGCCCATCCGCCTGGACATCGAACGGCATTTCGTAGTGATACTCTTTCGCGACGACAGCCTGCGCGGTCAGCCGCCGGACTTGCACGTTTGAAGCGCTCGCCGCACCCTGGAGCAGCCGGATGAATTCGTCCACTTCCTTCTCTTCCGGCACGATCGTCTTGAGCGTGTCGAACTGCTTCTGGAGCGCGTCCATCTGCTGCTTCAACTCCCCATAGCGTTGCCGGTACACCTGAAGCTGGGTCACTTCCTGCCTCAGCCGCGTCCGCTCCTGCACTGCTTTGTCCAGGGCATCGCGCGTCTGCTGAACCGGTGAAATCGGCACGTACAGACCCAGGGCAACGATCACAACCGTGATGGCCAGGGCCACCAGCGCTTGCATCACTACCGACATGTCTCGGAACGGATTCGCCATGGCGGTTCCCTACCCTTTCTTGGCCGGAGCCGCAGGTTGCGGCGCGGGCTGCGCTGCGGCGGCCGGCCTGGCCGGCTGCGTCACAGGCGCCTGCGGTGGCGCGATATCCGCCGAAAGCTGGAAATTAAAGGTCTGCACAGCCAGGTTCTTGTCGTCCTGCTTCGATTCCTTGATCTCGACCTTTTGGAAGTATCCGGAGCGTTTCAGTTGGGTGATGAAATTCGCCACCGAATTGATCGAAGCGGCCGCGCCCTCGATAGACAGCGAATTCCCCTTGCGGACCATGGTGGTCAGCCAGAGGTTCTCCGTCCGCGAGACCGTATTGGCCACCATATCGAGCAACTCTTGGGCGCCAGTGCGATCGCGCTGCAACTGCTCGATCGTGGAGACCCGCTGCTGCAGGAGGGTTTTCTGCTTCTCGAATGCCTCCACCTGCTGTTTCACCAGTTCGAGTTCCGTCTTCTGCGCCCGCAGTTGCTTGATGGTGTCCTGTTCCTTGCTTAGGTCCTTCTGTAGCGTGAAGTAATAGAAGACCAGCACCAGCAACCCGAAGGCTACGCCGGCGCCGATCAGAGCCGCAGGCAGCGCCGTGCCCAAAGGCACCGTCCTGCGCTGGGCTCTTGGGCGAAGTTGACCGAGAAGGTTTATGCGGATCATGGCTAGTCGAAGCTCCTCAGCGCGAGCCCCACGGCAATCGCTAGCCGTGGAGAGAGATCCCGAATCTCGTCGTCGGTGTGATGGCCAGGGTTGATCAGCACTTTCCGGAACGGATTGAGCTCTTCAACGGGCATGGCGAACTCTTCACGGAGGAGGTCCACCAGGCCCGGAACGCGCGCCGTTCCGCCGGCGACAACGATGCGCTGGATGTTTTCCCCGCTGGCGGTGGCGCGGAAGAAATCAAAGGTCTTTTGAATCTCGAGCGTCAGGATGTCGGACACGCTCCGCAGGATCTGCTGCCGCTGCTCATCGGAGACGCTGGCAAGCTGATCGCCCTTCTTCAAGCGCTCGGCATCCTCATAACCCAGGTCTAATTCCTTTTGCAGCGCGTCTGTATACTGATTTCCGCCCACGGAAACGTCGCGCGTAAACAGCGGGATGCCCCCGCGCACGATATTAATGTTCATCACGCTCGCGCCGATATTCAGCAGCGCGACTGTTTGCCCCGCGTCCGGCTCGTAATTCACCTCGAAGCAGTTCTGCAGGGCGAACGCGTCAATGTCCACGACCACCGGCGTTTTGCCCGCCTGCGCCAGGACGTTCGTGTGATTCAGAATCTTGTCCTTCTTCACTGCCACCAGCAGGACGTCCATCTGCGAGTCCATCGACTCCAGGAGCTGGTAGCTCAGGTTCACGTCCGCGATGTCGAAGGGAATGTGCTGGCTGGCTTCCGCCGGGATGCGGTCGTAGAGTTCATCTTCGCTCATCAGCGGGAGCGGCACGCGCTTCACGATCACTGAATGGCCGGATACCGACGTGGCCACGTTTTTCGTCTTGATGTGCTGCACTTCGAAAATCTTGCTGATCGCGTTGGCCACCTGCGGCGCGTCCATGATCGCGCCGTCCACGACCGTGTCCTGCGCCAGCGGCTCCAAACCAAAACTCACCAATTCGTAGCCCGCCTTCGTGGACTTCAATTCCACGGCTTTTATGGAGCTGGAGCCGATGTCCAGTCCAACCAACTGCTTGCTCCCTTTTCCGATGCCGAACATATCGCGGCCTCTTTTCCCCTTTGGGAATGCCGGGCTAACGCCGCCTGGCGTGCGCCTGGCTCATCTTGCGTTCCATCCAACGGTCCAGGATCGTCTTTCGAAGTTTCCACCGATTACCCAGTTTGAACGCGGGAATTTCACCCTCGGTGATGTAACGGTACAGGGTGTCCGGGGAGATACCCAGATACTGGGACGCCTGCCGCACATTCATCACTTCGCGCGATTCCATCACGACGAACGCCACCCCGGGTGTTCAATCTAGTTCGCCCGAATCTTTCGACGTTGCAACCGTCCGGCGCACCCGCACTTGCTTCGAGGACCCCGCGGGTGTTGCCCGTGAAGCCGTTATGACATCCGGCCACGCCGGGCGTCAAGGGAATGATTGCCGAAGTTGTCCTAAGAATAGGGGTAGTCTTAGGCAGTTGAGGGGTAGTCGTGGGCAGTTAGAAGCAGATATTGCGTAACAAAACCCTCAGAACCACAACAGATTGTGGTCAGCCGTTCCGACGGGCTGGCCGGAAGGCCGGTTTACCCTTTGAGGCCAAGCGTGCTCCAGAGTTCGTCCACGCGCGCCTTCGTCGCCGCGTCCATGCGAATCTCATCCGGCCACGGCCGCGCAAATCCCTCCGTCGCCCATTTCCGCGTAGCGTCAATTCCCATCTTCGAGCCGTAGTCCTGCATGCGCGCCGCATGGTCCAGCGTATCCACCGGGCCGAGCACGAATTGCACGTCCCGCTCGGGATCGAGCGCGCAAAGCGTTTTCCACGTTACTTCGCGGAAGTCGTGAATGTTCACGTCGTGATCCACCACGATGATCACTTTCGTGAACATGGCCTGCCCCAGCGACCAAATCGCGCTCATGATCTTCCGCGCGTGCCCCGGGTACGACTTCCGAATCGCCACAATCATCAGGTTGTGGAAAATGCCCTCGGCGGGCATGGCGATGTCCACGATCTCCGGATACTGCATCTTCATCACCGGTAGAAAAATGCGCTCCACCGCGTTTCCCATGTAAAAATCCTCTTGCGGTGGCGGACCCACAATCGTCGTCAGGTAGATCGGATCCTTGCGATGCGTCATGCACTCCACGTGAAAAACCGGGTACTCCCCTTCCAGCGAATAGAAGCCCGTGTGGTCCCCGAACGGTCCTTCCATGCGCAACTCATTCAGATTTACATAGCCTTCCAGAACGATTTCGGCATTGGCGGGAACTTCGAGCTCGTTCGTCTCGCACTGCACCATTTCCACCGGCTCCCGCCGTAGGAAGCCCGCGAACATCATTTCGTCGAGATCGGGCGGAATGGGCAGCATCCCGGATAGCGTCGTCGCGGGATCGGACCCAATCGCAACCGCGACGGGGATCCAGCCGTCGGGATTCTTGGCCCGCGCCCGCCGAAAATGCTCCGCGCCGTGCTTCTGCGTCTGCCAGTGCATTCCCGTTGTGCGCTCGTCATACACCTGCATCCGGTACATCCCCACGTTGCGCTTTCCGGTCTCGGGATTTTTCGTGAACACCAGCGGAAACGTGATGAACCGTCCGCCGTCCTGCGGCCAGCACTTCAGGATGGGGAATTCGAGAAGATTGATGTCGCTCCCCTTGCGCACGACTTCTTTGCACGGCCCGGACTTGACGCTCTTCGGGAAAAAGGAACCCAGCTCCGCGAGCTTCGGCAGCATTTTGATCTTATCGAAAAGCCCCTGCGGCGATTGCATGTCCAGGTATCCGCGAATGCGCGCGGCAATTTCGTCGAGCGACTCGACGTCCAGCGCCAGCTCCATCCGCCGCTCGCCTCCAAATGCATTGATCAGCAGCGGGTACTTTGACCCCTTCAGCTTCTCAAACAAGAGTGCCGGACCGCCCGCGCGCGTCACACGATCGGTGATTTCCGTAACCTCGAGGACGGGGTCCACTTCCGCCGAGATTCTCTTGAGCTCGCCTTCTTTCTCCAACCTCTTCACAAACTCCCGCAAATCTCGATACGCCACGCGCTCCTCCACCGGCCAGGGAACGTCTCCGGCAGGGTTGTAAGGGGCCAAACTCTAGCACGGAACGCGGCTGCCTATCCTCCGCGAGCCGCTTAAAGTCCCAGGCTGGGCAAGAACCGCGGCGCTTTCCGCGCTTTGGTCGCCTGTTCGAAGCCATAGGCCAATCGGATCAACACCGGCTCGCTCCACGCGCGCCCGAAGAAAGAAATCCCGATCGGCATGCCGAACACGAATCCAACGGGTACGTTGATGTTGGGATACCCGGCCACCGCCGCTGGACTCGAGCTCCCGCCGCCGAAGTGATCGCCGGCCGCCCAGTCTGTAAGCCAGGCGGGACCTCCGGTCGGCGCAACCAGAGCATCCAAGTTGAACTTGCCCATCACGGCGTCAATGCCCTCTTTGCGCGCCAGCCGGTGATTCGTTTCCACCGCCTCTACGTACTCCTTGGTCGTCAGCGGTCCCTTGGCCTCGGCCTTGAGGAAGAAGTCCTGCCCGAAGTACGGCATCTCCTTTTCCTGATTGCGTTCGTTAAAATCAATAATTTCCTTCAGCGTCTGAACGGGCGCTCCCGGTCCGAGCCGCGCAAGATAAGCATTCAGATTTGCTTTCAGTTCATACTGGAATACGATGAACTCCGTATCACCGAAATTTTCGAGCGTCTCGATATTCGCCGGGTCCACCAGCGTTGCACCTTGCTTTTTCATGACCTCGAGTGCCGCTTCCATCAGTTTGTCCACGCCGTCGTGGAAGCCAAAAGTCTTGCGCGCCACGCCAATTCGCGCCCCTCGCAGCCCGTCTGGTTTCAAGAACTGCGTGTAATCGGTGAAAGACTTGCCTCGGCTTTCCGCCGTGGCGCTGTCCTCCGCGTCCGTACCCGCGATTGCGCCCAGGATGATCGCCGCATCGCGCACCGTGCGGCACATGGGCCCCGCGCTGTCTTGTGTGTGGGAAATCGGAATGATCCCTCTGCGGCTTACGAGTCCCACGGTCGGCTTGATGCCGGCAATCCCGTTGGCCGAAGACGGACAAACTATCGAGCCATCGGTCTCTGTGCCGATCGCACCCGCGCACAAGTTTGCTGCGGCCGCCGCACCCGAGCCTGAACTGGAGCCGCACGGATTCCGGTCCAGCGCATACGGATTCTTCGTCTGGCCGCCGCGGCCGCTCCATCCGCTGGTCGAATGCCGCGACCTGATGTTGGCCCACTCGCTGAGATTTGTCTTGCCCAGGATGACCGCTCCCGCTTCCCGCAGTTTCTGCGCCACAAAGGAATCTTTGGCGGGCTTCGATCCCACCAGCGCGAGTGATCCTGCCGTAGTCATCATGCGATCGGCCGTATCCAGGTTGTCTTTCACCAACAAGGGAATGCCGTGCAGCGGTCCGCGCGGACCTTTCTCTCTCCTTTCTTTGTCCAAACTCTCCGCGATGGCCAGGGCGTCCGGGTTCGTTTCGATCACGCTGTTGACCCCCGGGCCGTGCTTGTCGATCGCCTCGATCCGGGCAAGGTATTTCTCCGTGATGGAGCGTGCGCTATACTTACCCTGCTTCATGCCATCTTGCAGTTCCGCGATGGTGATCTCGTCGAGCTCAAACGCCGGGACCTCAGCCGGTATTCCAAGGGGCGAACTTTTCACTCCCGCCGCGTATGTTGCAGACGGCAGAACCGGTACCATTGCGGTGGCCACTCCGCCGATCAGGCCGCTCTGCAGAAACTTTCGCCTTGTCGGATCTCCTGAAGCAGCCATCTCCGGCTCGCGCCTCTGATCTCGTTTCATTTCCAATCCTCCCATTTGTCCTCGACTATGGATGGAGAGCGCATTCTGAGCGAAACGCGGCCTCGCTCCGCTAAACTTCCTATAAGGGGCCAGACTCTAGCACGAAACGCAGACCCCCGGCAGGGATCGCCGCTCAGGCGAGGAGTAAATGACGTCCGCAGCTTTCGATGGCCGGAACTTCAAAAAGGAAGGACCCGAAATTCTAGGAGGATAGCGGGCAGCGCTCTCTCAACCGCGCCCGAGCTCAGAGCGACTCTTTGTCTTCACCTCTGACCTCCACGTACACTAGTTGAAAGAGGCTGCCCCGGCCGTTCGGCTGGATCCCGACGACATGTTGTTTTTGCTTCGTTCCCGCCTTGAAGACCATTTTCCCGCTCTCCGGCCGGTCGTCATCACACTTCAACTGGTTGGAGGCCTTTCTGGTTTCCTTGTTATCCCGCGCGGGAGACGAGGCGCTGCAATCCAGCACGTCCCCGTACTTCGCCAGCGCCTTCCGGTAAAAGGCGGAAATCTTATCGGGCGAGTCATTCGATTCCATCTTCAGCACCACGAGCTTGAAACCGAACGAACTGCCCCAGAGCCCGAGCTGCGCCGCAGCGCTGTCATTGCCTTCGTCTTTATGTGGCTTTGCTCCAGGATAAAGAGGCAAACCCAATTCCTTTGCGCTTGCCTCGGAGCTGACAATCACTCCGGCGCTGCCGTCCTTCCCGCTCCCGGGCTTCTTGCTCTTTTCTTCCTGCGCTCCCAGCGGCAATACCGCAGCCCATATTAAAGCGACGAGAGCCAAGTACACGAACCTGCCCACACCCGGCCGAACTCTTCGACTAGCCCCGTTGATGAATCCTGGACGTTTCACGGTGGCCTCCCTGCCTGCTTAATACGTAACGCAAGGGAGTGAAGTTCCACGGCGACCTGGGTGTCAGCCCGTCTCCTCGGCGGTTCTACTTGCTCTTCAATGCGTCCCTGACCTGTCGCAACAGCGCGGCGATCACGAAGATCAAAAGCACCGCGGCAAATTCCAGGATCCGCCCTCCCGAGTAGGTTCCCCGCAGAACCGTATACCCGAACAGATTCAGGATTCGTTCCGTAGATGCGAGGACCAGCAGCAGGAAAGCCACGAGGAAGAAGCAACGGGAGACAGCCGAAAGAAACTTGTCGAGATTCATATCTCTCCTCCTTCACCGCCGAATCGAACAGTTTATATTCTTCGACTACTTCCGCGGGATTTCCGCCCGCAGCCGGACTTTTCCTTGGCTCACATTCACGTACACCGCGGATATGGTCTTGTCCGCCTTCTGGAACCAAAGCACGGTCCAGTGGGCATCTTCGGCGTAGGGAGTGGCTGCAACCAGCTCACCGTAATCAAGCGGAACTGGATCCAGCACCTTGAACGGAAGCGGCGCTCGAGGAGCGGCGAACCGGCCTGTCTCAAGTCTCTGGCAGGCAATCGCCACCAGACTCAAAGCCAGCGCAAAGAGAATCGCAACCGTGGACTTCTTTCTTTTCGGCATGGTTACTCCTTTTCCAAGCAGTGCTTTTCCAACCGGGGGTTTCCAGGCAGCAGACCGCGAAACGGGCTATGCGGCGGATTGTCGTCCTCCTCGTCCAAAGATGTCAACACAACCCAAGTCTCCCGCCCCTGGCGGCACCCATTCCTCCGGCGCCTTGACCACCCGAATACCGCGGTCTATCCTTCAAAGACAGATGATGAAACGCGTCTATCTCGACCACAACGCCACGACGCCGGTCGAGCCCGATGTGCTCGACGCCATGCTTCGCTTTTTTTCCGGCGAATTCGGCAACGCCGCCTCGATCCACACGTTTGGCCAGAAGGCCCACGCCGCGGTCGAACGGGCGCGCGAATCCGTTGCGGAATTGATCCGCGCGCGGCCCCAAGAGATCGTCTTCACCAGCGGCGGCACCGAATCCGATAACCATGCCATCTTCGGAATCGTCGCCGCCACGGCTGGCCAATCCAAGCACGTCATCACGACGCTGATCGAGCACGAAGCCGTCCTCAACGCCTGCCAGGCCGTCGAAAAGGACGGCGTCGGCGTCACCTATCTTCCGGTGGATCGCGACGGGCTCGTCAATCCGGACGACGTTCGCCGCGCGTTGCGTCCGGAGACCGTTCTGATCACCGTGATGCACGCCAACAATGAACTGGGAACGATTCAGCCCATCGAAGAGATCGGAAAAATCGCCGCCGAGGCCGACGTCTACTTTCACACCGATGCGGTGCAATCGGCGGGCAAGATCCCAATTGATGTGGCGCAACTGAAAGTCGATCTGCTCTCCATTTCCGGGCACAAATTCTACGCACCCAAGGGCATCGGCGCGCTATACGTTCGCCGCGGAACGCGCGTCCGCCAATTTCTTTATGGCGGCCATCACCAGCGCGGCTTTCGGCCGGGAACCGAAAACGTTCCCGGAATCGTCGGGCTGGGCCGAGCGGCGGAATTGGCGATGCAATCGCTCTCGGAAGATGCCCAGCGCATGACTGTGCTGCGCGACAACCTCGAACAGGGCTTGCTCGCTCGCGTGCCTCACTCGACCGTGAACGGTGGCGCCGCACCGCGCACGCCGAACACGACCAACCTTCTCTTCCCCGGTCTCGAAGGCGAAGCGCTCGTCATTGCGCTCGACCTGAAAGGCCTTGCTTGCTCGACGGGCGCGGCATGCTCTTCCGGCGCGCTCGAGCCTTCGCACGTTCTGACCGCCATCGGTCTGGAACCTGCTGACGCTCGCGCCAGCCTGCGCTTCAGCCTCGGCCGCCACACGACAGCTGCAGATATTGATTTCGCGCTCGAAGTCGTCCCCGCCGCCGTCGCCCAGCTTCGCGAACTTTCTCCCACCTATCGCAAACCGGTCGAAGCCCGCTAGAATAAGAGTTCGATCTCCATGAACGCCTCTACCCAATTCGACGTTTTGCCCGGATGCGCTGAGACGCAGCGCGGCCTCGTGGCTGTCGCTATGTCCGGCGGAGTGGACTCCTCCACCGTCGCGGCGCTTCTGCGCGAGCAGGGTCGCGAAGTCATCGGCTTGACCATGCAGCTCTGGAATCAGCGCCGCCTCCCTGAATTGCAGGGCGATGGCCCGGCGCAGCATCGCTGCTGCTCGCTCGACGACGTCTATGACGCCAGGCGCGTCGCCGAGCACCTCGGCTTCCCCCACTACGTCGTAAATTTCGAGGAGCACTTTGAAGCGCGCGTCGTGCGCCCCTTCGTCGAGGAATATCTCGCCGGCCGCACGCCCATTGCTTGCGCGAACTGCAACACCGACGTGAAATTCGAGCCGCTCCTGCGCATGGCGCGCCAGGTCGGCGCCGAGCGTCTCGCCACCGGCCATTACGCGCGCATCCGTCACAACGAAGCGACCGGCCGCCACGAATTGCTGCGTGCACGCGACGATTCCAAGGACCAGTCCTACTTTCTCTTCGGCTTGACGCAGGATCAGCTCGCCCGCAGCGAGTTCCCTCTCGGCGAACTTTCCAAGGAGGAAGTCCGCGCCATGGCCCGACGCGCGGCGCTCCCCGTCGCGGACAAGCCCGAGAGCATGGAATTGTGTTTTGTGCCGAGCGGCGGATATTCGCAGTTCATCGAAGCCTACTCACGCGAGCGTGGCGCACCGCTTTCAAATGAATCCGGCGACATCGTCAATGAACACGGCGAATCGCTGGGGCGCCATTCGGGGCTGCACCGCTTCACGGTTGGGCAGCGCAAGGGGCTGGGTATTTTCGCAAGCGAGCCCCTCTACGTGATCTCGCTCGACACGGCGAGGAATCGTGTGGTTGTCGGCGCGGACGCCTCGTTGCGCCGCGATGTCTGCGAAATCGAGCGCGTGAATTGGGTCTCCTGCGAAGCGCCGGAAGTTCCGCGGCGCGCCCAGGTCAAGATCCGCCACAAGCATGAGGCCGCG
>JBGOWC010000093.1:0-7065 GCA_041478415.1 Terriglobia bacterium | reverse complement strand
CGGCTGTCGGGCACGGTTGAGCCGGCGATGCCGTCCTGCCAGCCTTTATGGTCGTCGGGGCTCATCTTGGCGAACGTGGCCGCGATGGCGTCGGCCCACTTGTTCATGTTCTCGGCGCTCGAAAAGGTAACCACGGTGCAGCGCAGCGATCCCGGCCCGGTTTGGACGTACTGCTCGTCCATCCCATAGTAGGTGGCGACGCCTTTCTTGAATTGGTCTTCAAAGGTGGGGCTCAGATATTTCTTGATGGTGGCGACGAAGTCGTCGGCCTTTCCCGGCTGAGTCAAGCTGCAGTTCACGCGCAAGTAGCCGGTTCCCCCGCCGGAGATGGTGCTGGCGCGGGAATACACGGTATGCATAAGGAGGTCTTCATGTTTGGTGGCCGCGATTTGGCCGGGCCGCGGGCCGCCCTTGCGAAGTTCGTCGAGCGCGCGGGTGATGCCGGTGAGAGTCGTCGCTTGCCACCACGTGCCGTTGGTCATGCCGTCGGAGGTGTGCACGATGTTTTCAAAGTTTCCCCAGCCAACCAGCGTGCCATCGGCCATGAGGCGCTCTAACACTGGATTTACAGTTTTCTCAGTATCCTCGGCAAACTGCGCCCAAGTGGCGCGAGGAATCTGGAATTGGCTCACGTAGGTGTAAACGGGTTGCGCCTGGTCCATCTGAGACAGAACTCCCGGCGCGGTGAATAGAAGAAAAGCAAGTGCAAACAGGCCCACAATCCGCTTCGACATCGCTTCCTCCTCGATAAGTGCTCCGGCTAGTGCAGTTCCAACTGTTGGGCCGAAATCGGGCAGATCAGCAACGATGGCAGGCAGTGGCTTAGTTGGACGAATCCGGGTGTGAATCAAGCTGGAACGTCACGAGCGCGGGACGAACGTATGCCTACACAGCGCAGGTGTCAAGCAGATCGTCCGGCGGAAAGACGGGGCCGGTCCCGCAGACCCGTCCGGGATCTGCGATCTCGGGACTCCCGAAACCGGAGAGCGCAGAGAGAACAAACGAGAAGAGAGATTCCTCCGCTTCGAGCCGATAGAAAGAATCGGCCCTACGGTCGGAATGACACCGTGGATATCGGATTGGTGGGTAGTACGTCGAAGCCCTTTGAACGCAGGGTGGGCTGAAGCTCGCCTGAAACTCCATGTACAATGCCGGTTGAATTGAGAGCGCGGAACGGAAAATGGGGCGAGGATGCGCGGCACATTCGAGGAGGAGGACGGATTCGATGAGATTTGTGCGGACGATTTTGTGTGTGGCGGGGGCGTTGTGGATCGCGCCGGGCAGCTTGAAGTGTCAGGCGGCGCCGCAACTCGAGCGAACGCCTGAGCGGGGACCGGACCGGCAGGTGGCGATCACGATTGACGATTTGCCCGCAGGCGGCGCGAATTCCATGACCGGGGCGACGATTACGGAGATGACCGCGAAATTGCTTGCGGCGCTGCAGCAACAGAAAGTTCCCGCGGTCGGATTCGTGAACGAAAAAAAGCTCTACAAATGGGGAGAAGTGGACGAACGAATCCGAGCGCTGCAGATGTGGGTCGAGGGCGGGTTCGAGCTGGGAAATCATACGTTCGCGCACACTTCGCTGAACCAGGCGGGGCTGAAAGAATTTGAAGACGGAGTGATCCAGGGCGAGTCCGTGACGTCGCTGCTGCTGGCGCAGCGCAAGATGAAGCTGCGCTACTTCCGGCATCCGTACCTGGACACGGGGCGAGATCTGCAGACGAGGCGCGAGGTGGAAGCGTTTCTGGTCGGGCGAGGCTACCGGATCGCTCCGGTGACGGTGGACGCGTGGGATTGGATGTTTGCCGGCGTGTATGAAGACGCCAAAAAGCGCGGGGATACGGCGCTGCAGCAGGAGATCGCGAAAACGTATCTCGCGTATACGGATGAGGTGTTCGCCTATTCCGAAAAATTGTCCCGGGAGCTTGTCGGCTATGAGGTCAAACAGATCCTGCTGCTGCACGGGAATCAATTGGAGGCCGACCATTTCAACGAGCTTGCGGAGGTGATGCGCAAGAGGGGCTATCGCTTCATCACGCTCGAGGACGCGCTCGGCGATGATGCGTACGGTTTGCCGGATACGTACGTCGGAGAAGAAGGAAGAGGCTGGCTCGAACACTGGGCCATCACGCGCGGCCAACCGCCGCAAGGAGCCCCGGTCTTTCCAGCGTGGGTGATTGAACGATCGAAGGCGCTGCCGCGGCCGCCGCAATAAAAATAGAGGGCCGCAGGGTGCAGATGTTTTGCCGCGTCGTCAGAGAGAACGGGGGTCTCTGGAGGTGTGGAGATAGGCGACGCCGCAGCGGAAGCGTTTTTCGCCGGGGAGCTCCTGGACGCGAACGATGCGCGCGGGAACAAAAATGACCGGACCGCCCGGCTCGTAGGGGACGGCGACTTCGATGAGCGTGGTTTCGTAGTAGCGTTTGCGGCTCTTGAAGCAGAGCCCGCCGCGGGAAATGTTTTCGCAGACGACGATGTCGTCTTCGTCGAAGCTGGGATTGCGGACGCACGCGGTGAAGTCGGCTTTGGTGCGCACGTGGGCGCGGCGGTTTGTACGGCGAGCCGGCGGCGCGGGCGCGAACGGATCCGCGGGCTTTGGCTGGGGTGCGGGCGGCGCTTGGACGGCTTCGTCGGGGGCCGAGGAGCGCTTCCACAGGGTCGTGCAGATGCACTGTTTGCAATAGCGCAAGATGCCGTCGTTGATGGCGTAAACGTCGAGGTCGATGTCGTCGTGCTCCAGGGCCACGCGATCCCTGCAAACTTTGCATTCGAGCCAAACGCGGTCTGCCGCCCGGTCGGACTCGGACAGCGGCGGAAAGGAAATTCCCCAAAAATCGTCGACCGGGGCGACCATCGCGACGCCATAGGTGTAGCAGCCGGATTGCGAGCCGAGCTGGCCGACGACGCGGACTTCGGTCTCCTTGTCGGTGTCGAGGCAGCGAAGGAAGAGTTCTTGTTCCGGGGCCAGCTTGTGCGTGGAAATGATTCCCGCACCGTGGCGGCTGAGGAGCACTGTCTTTGTTTCTTCCGAGAAGACTTTGCCTTCGGTGTCGCTGCCGATGAGCAGAATGGCGATCTCTTTTGCAATGCGGCCGCTGCGGCGCACGCCGCTTGGAGCAACTTCGGCGGGCTGCGAAGGAGCCGTTGCCAAGGAGGACTCGGAAATTTTGCGATCGGTCACCGATTTTGTGGTGAACGGCGGCATGTTCCAGGCTGGAACAGGGAATGCTGCGCTGTTCGTTGCTGGAACAGATTCCAAAGCGTTCACCATGGTTCCGGGGAATAAGGAGCAAGAGGGATGCCAGGAATGCGGTTCAAGGCGTTCTACGTTGCGGGAGTTTGCGGGTGGATGCTAGAGTCGCGGCGCAAAGCGTGACGCAGATGAGGTGGCGCGGTGGGACGAATGGCGGGGAAGGTGGCGTTGATTACCGGAGGAGGGACCGGGATCGGACAGGCGTGTGCGCGGCTGTTTGCAAGAGAGGGAGCCAAAGTGGCGATCTGCGGAAGGCGGAGGGATCTCCTGGAAGCTACGGCGAAAGAGATTCGCGCGGCGGCCGGTGAGGCGCTGGCAATTGCTTGCGATGTGACGAAGGCCGGGGACGTGGAGCGGGCGGTGCAGGAGACGGTGGCACGAAATGGCTGGCTGAATGTGCTGGTGAACAACGCGGGAACGATGAGCGTGACGACGGCAGAGCAGATCACAGAAGAAGAATGGGATCGGCTGATGGAGGTGAACCTGAAAGGGCCGTGGCTGGTGTCGCGGACGGTGTTGCCGGAGTTTCGCAAGGCCGGGGGCGGAGCGATCGTGAATATCGGGTCGGTGCTTGGGCTGGTGGCGATGAAGAGCCGCACGGCGTATTGCGCGTCAAAGGGCGGCGTCACGATGTTGACGAAAGCGATGGCGCTGGATCATGCGCACGAAAAGATTCGCGTGAACTGCATCTGCCCGTCGGTGGTGGAAACGGAGATGGTCTCCAGTATTTTTGAGCGGGCGCCGGACCCGGAGGCATTGCGGCAGACGCGAATCGGGCAGATCCCGATGGGGCGACTGGGCAAGCCGGAAGACGTGGCGCAGATGGCGGTGTTTCTGGCGTCGGAGGAGTCCGCGTGGGTGACGGGCGCGGCGATCGCACTGGATGGCGGGCTGACGGCGTATTAAGGAGAGCAGGAACGAAGATGGCACGCAAAAAAAAGACTTCGAAGCGCGACTTGACGGCGGAGGTGCGGAAGCGGCTGACGGAGAGCGGCGCGCCACGGCACCTCGGCATCACCGTGGAATCGGTCCGCAAAGGAAGGGTGACGATGCGGCTGGACGTGCGGCCGCACCACAAGCAGCTACATGGCGTGGTGCACGGCGGAATCGTGGCCACGCTGGCGGATACGGCGGCGGGTATCGCCGCGGCGACAGTGGCGCCGCCGGGGACGGCGGTTGCGACGGTAGAGCTGAAGATCAATTACCTGGAGGCCATTCAAGACGGGCGCGTGAGGGCGAAGGCGCGCGTGCTGCGTGCGGGGCGGAATTTCATTGTCACGGAATGCGAGATTTGGACGCACAGCGGGAAGCTGGCGGCCAAGGCGCTGCTCACGTTCGGAGCGGCGAAAGGCCATTCGATGCTGGAATAGCAATCGCTATTCGTTGTGGCCGTTGGACGAGCTGTCGTCGCCCTCTTTGTACACGTACTTGATGGCCTGCTTGAAGACAAGCAGGTTGGGGCTGCCGATGCGCGTCAGCTTGATGCAGTCCTTGTCGTACCATTCGACCGTGCCGCGAAGGGTCTCGCCGTCGCTGAGAACGACCGCGACGGGCGTGCGCGCCTGCATCTGCTTCACCCAGTAGAAGTTTTCGGCGTGGGTGGCTTCCGGCGGAGCGGGTTTCTTGCTTGGAATCGGACCGGGACCGTGCGACGGGCGGCCGGGGAGCTGCTCCTTCGTGTCTGGGAGACTCGGACGAAATAACCTGCGGTTCACCATAAAAACTCCTCGACGAAGTCGGAATTCCAGGAGAGGTTCACTCTCTGAGATGCCGATAAGTTGTATCAGGTTACACCAGAATCGGAATTTTTTCACGGCCGAAGGGCAGCGCCCGGGAGTCTAGCGGGCGAGCGGTGTGATGGACGGACCGAGTGAGGCGGCGAGGGCGTCCAGGCCAAGCTGGCGATTGAGATTGCGGCGGGCGCCGGCGGCGAGCTCGTCCATCCCGGCAATGGCGCGCTGGACCCAGCGGGCGTCCACGATTCCGCTGAGGGCTTCGAGCTCGCGGGCAAGGGCGGGGTTGCGGAGAACGGGGTTCTTGACGCCGGCCGTCAGCTCGAGGAGGTCGTTCAGCAGCATGTAGAAGACGCCGAGCTGCTCTTCGTAGGAGGCGTCGCGATTCTTCACGAGCGCGGAGGTGTCCGCGAAGAGCTGGGCGTACCCTTGGCCACGGGCGGCGCGGTCAAGAATGCGCAGGGCATCGCGGCGGGCCTCCGCTTCTCTATCCACGTCCATGGCCATGGCGAGGCCGGGGCTGCCTTCCGAGAGCTGTGCCGCGAGCTTGCGATCGGCGGGTTTGCGATCGGTGTGCTCGCGGAGGAGCGATTCGACATCGGCGGCGTCGAGCGGAGCGAAATGAAACTGCATGCAGCGTGAGACGATCGTGGGGAGAAGAGATGTCGGCGATGGGGCGAGAAGAAGAATCGTGGAGGTCTCCGGCGGCTCTTCGAGAATTTTGAGGAGGACGCTGGCGACATCCCAGCGCATGGTGTCGGCGCCATCGAGAATGAAAACGCGGCGGCGCCCCTGCGGCCTGAAATAGGCGGCGCGCTGAAAAGCGCGAATTTGGCCAATGCGGAGGACGGGCCGGACGACTGGATTTTTGAGGCGGACGGGGTCGGGGACGAGGGCCCAGACGTCGGGGTCCGTCTGGAGGATGAGGGGCGTGCGCTCGACCATGGCGGCGTCGGCGCTCTCACCGCGCTCCGCGAGGCCGGCGTTGATGAGCGGCTGCGGGTCGGCGAGAAGTTTGATGCGGCGGCAGGGGCCGCACTCGCCGCAGAAATCATCGGTCAGGCGCTCGCAATTCGCCGCTTGCGCGAACATGCGCGCGAGGGTGAATTTGCCGATGCCGCGCGCGCCGGTGAAAAGGAGCGCGTGCGGGACGCGGCCGGTTTTCAGCGCGCCGCGGAGCGCCGCGACGATTCGTTCATTGCCGTGAAATTCGGAAAAGGGCATGGGCGTGGTCAGGTCCGGGCCGTCCGCGCGGGCGCAGCGGCGAGCACAGACTCGACGGCCGCGAGGACTTCGCGCGAGATATCTTCGGGGGAGCGCAGCGAGGCGCGTGTGGGATCAAAACATTCGATGCGCACCCAGTCCGGCCGCGCAGCAAGCTCGTCGTAAATGGAAGCGGCATCTTCGAGGTGACGAAGGCTGGCTTCCAGGATGTCGTGTCGCGCGGACGTGTAGCTGCGGGCGGCCTTCTGAGCGATTAGCGCGTGCGCTTCTTGCGGAGGCACGCGGAGATAGATGACGCGAGACTCGCGGGGGAGCGCGTAAATGTTGTATTCGAGGTGCTCGATCCAGGCGATGAAGTCGCGGCGCAATTCGCGCGGGGCGCGGGCGGACTGGTGGGCAAGGTTCGAACCGATATAGCGGTCGGCGAGGACGATGGAGCCCGCGGCAAGGGCGGCTTCAATCCGCGGTTTGGCTTCGAAGCGGTCGCCGGCGTAGAGCAGCGCGGTGAAGTGCGGGTCCATGGCTTCGAGCGAGCCGAAATCGCCGTTCAGAAATTGCGCCACCATTCGGCCGAACCAGGAGTCGTACTGCGGGAAGGCGATGCGATGGACGGTGTGGCCGCGCGCAGCGAGCGCTTTTTCGAGGAGTTCGACCTGCGTGCGCTTGCCGCTGCCGTCAATGCCTTCGATGGCGATTAGTGTGCCGGGCCGTACCATAGCGAGGGAAGTGTAACAGAAAATATGAATGGCCCTTCGTTCGCCCGAAGGGCTGCGGGTGAATGAGTGGGGTAGAGTACTGCGTGGTAGGATGCGTCCATACGGAAGGGAAACATGCTTCGGGATCGTTTGAGCG
>JBGOWC010000102.1:0-6727 GCA_041478415.1 Terriglobia bacterium | reverse complement strand
GAAAAGGGTGAGCCAATTAACGCGCAGACCTATTGGGGAGACACGCCGCTTTCGGTGGCGCTGAACCACATCCAGGACGAAGCAGCCGCCCGTTTGGTGCAGCGAGGCGCGAACTTGGAAGTTGGTCAGAATCCGGCACTGCACATCGCAGCATTCAACGTTTCTCTTTTTGGCGCTTGAAGCCATGTCCCAGCGCGGGGTAAATATCAACGCGCTCGACGGCCGCAAGAACACCGCGCTGCTCATCGCCTTGACTGACCGAAGCGCCTCACATATAGGCTACCGGCAAATGGTTTTTGGAGGGGACGACAAGAAGCGCCCGTGGCGGCTCATGCCGCAGAGCGTCAGTTGGGTCTTGAAGCACGGCGCAGATCCCAACACCAGGAATATCGAAGGCGCGACCGCGCTTCATGAAGTGTTGAGCTGGGTCTGGGATTTGGTCCCGGGAGCTGAATCCCACCCGCTCTGGCCAATCGCCGGCCCGAAGGACAGCAGCAGCGTTGAAGCCGCGCGCGCTCTCCTCGAACACGGTGCGGACCCGAATCTGGCAGACAACCGTGGGAACACGCCGCTACACTGGCTGGTTTCGCATCAACGTACTTGCTATGCTGACGAAGATGCATTCACCGGGAAACCCACCGAATGGCCGCAATCGAACCGTTATCAAATACTGGCACTGCTAGTGGCCGGAATGCGAGATATCAACCTGCGTAACGCCGACGGACTGACACCCCTTGAAATCGCGGTGCGCACGGAAAACTTTCTGAGCGCCCAATTCCTGATCGACCATGGCGCCAACGTGAATTTGCACGCTGAGAATGGCCAGACTCTGAGCCAACTACTGGAGAAACAAAACAAATACTGGAAGACTAGTTGTGGGCGAGGAGTCCATAAGGGGCGCTAGAAGCGAAGCTCAGATATTCGATCCGCTTGCTGCGCCCGTTCGGTGCAATTCCGAGCGAGGGAGGAATCTGCTTTGAAATCACCGGGCTTATGTGGACCGATCATGCGACTGCTCAACTGGCCGTATAACGCGCAACTCGTACTTGTGGCAACCCGGATTTCGCCGTTCATCGGTGCGCAGCGGATCCGATGGTTGTGGACGAGTGGTCGCCCACTCGGAAACTATCCCAGCGCCTTACGCTCCTCTTCCGATGTCGGCCCGCCCGGCATAGGGGATGGTTTTACGGGGGAATTGCGGGATCCAGGCAGACCCACTGCCTCCATCCCGAATCCCTTTACAATCGGTAACTCTTGTGCTACTCTGACTTGTGTTACATCAAAGGACAACCCGAACCCTCCCGCCGCCCCTCCCGCATCTGTATGCAAACACAGCCACTTTAAGTCCCGCAGAATCTGCACTTGCGAGATTTCACGCAAGGAGCAAAATTAGGGCCGCTCTAAGTGCTTTAGAATCCGTACTTGCAAAAATCGCCTCTCATTCTTCCTCAGAAATATTGCAAATAACCCCTTTGTTTTCCACAGATGCAGACACCGCGTCGCTAAGCTCTTTAGAATGTGCAGATGCACAAAACATGGGGGGTGGGGGACGCATGAAAATCATCCCTGAGATTTCGCGGGGCAGAGCGAGCAAAGGCCGTGGATTTGTCACCTGCCAGTACGGCATTTCGTGCCCCCCAGCCCCACCAGAAGGATGCTTCGGGGACCAAAGACGGCGGGGTAGAATAGCAACCGCAGCGGCAAAGAATAGGAAGGGACTGGGGGCGGCGATGAACAGCGCAGATGGCAAGAGGGCGGGATGGAAAGCGGCGCGGTGGCTGGCTATCGGCGCCGTAGGCGCCGCATTCCTGTGCGGCGCAGCGCAAGCGCAAGAGGCGAAGCCCGCGCCGGTTTCGTTGACGCTGAAGCGCGCGGTGGAGTTGGCGCTGCAGAACAGCCGCGATATCCAGATTGCGAAGATCCAGACAAGCCTCGCGGAACGCTCGGCGCTGATCACCAGAGCGGAGTTCCTGCCCAATGTGTACGCCGGGTCGGGCTTGGGATACTCGAACGGCATTCCGGAAACGCCCGGCGGCAGGGCGCCCTCGGCGTTCAGCCTTTCCTACCGGCAACAAATTTTCAATGAACCGCTGCGCGGGCAAGCGCGCGAGCTGCAGGAGCAGGCGAGATCGCAGAAATATCTGATGGAAGACACGCGGAACCTGGTCATCGTGCGGACGGCGGCGGGATACCTGGAGCTCGCAAAGGTCAGGCACTCGCTGGAACTCCTGCACAAGGAAAATGAGAGCGCGGAGAAAATTCTTCATGTGACGCAGCAGAGGCTGAACGAGGGACTCGAGCTGCCTATTGATGTAACCAAGGCACAACTGACGAAGGCGCAGATTGCCAGGAGAATTCTGCAACTGGAAGGGCGCCAGGACGAGCTCGAGGTGCTGCTGCGGAGTCAATTGGGGTTGGCCGCGGACACGCCGCTCGAGGTGGCGCCGGAAGATTTGCCGGGCGAGGCGGAGCAGGAAGGCGCAAACCTGGTGGCAATGGCGATGGAAAACAATGCCGGCTTGCGGCTGGCGGAATCCGATGTGCGCGCGCGGGAGTTCCGGCTGAAGGGGGAGAAGGGCGGCTACCTGCCGACACTCGAGCTCGTGAGCATTTATAGCGTGCTGGCAAGGTTTAACAACTACGACGATTTCTTCCTTAAGTTTCAGCGGAACAATTTTAATTTCGGGATGCAACTGCAAGTGCCGCTGTTCAGCGCGAAGACGAAAGCGCAAGTCGCCCTGGCGGAGGTGAACCTGGAAGCGGCAAAGGCGGAGCTTTCCAACAAGAAAACCGAGGTGTCCGCCGAGGTGCGGCAAAAGACGCGGCGCGTGCGCGAAATGGATGCGTCCAAGGAAGTGGCCCGGCTGGAGCTGCAACTGGCACAGCAACGCGTCACCGTCCTACAGTCGCAGTTCACCGAAGGCAGAGCCAACCTGCGCGAAGTGGAAAATGCGCGCCTCGATGAAAACGAAAAGTGGATGGGCTTCCTCGACGCAAATTTTTATCGGCAGCAGGCGCAGCTCGAGCTCTTGCGGGCAGCCGGGCGCCTAGACAAACTCTTTCAGTAGCCGCACTCCAAATTAGCGCCGCACGAGGACTTTATAGCGATAGGTGATGGTCTTTTCCTCGCCGGGGGCAAATTTCAAATCCCAGTCGAGTTGCGACGTCGGGTTTTCGGCCTGGACGGCAACGGCGAGCCGCTTGGATTTTCCTTCATCGGTCGCCGAGAGCACGGAACCTGTCAGCGTCTTGCCGATCATCAGACGAATCGCCTTGCCCTTGTAGTTCTTCACCTTGAGCGTGCCTTCGACGGTCACGGCGTCGTAGCTGTAGCCGTGCGCATGAAGCGCGTCAATCTGGCGGTCCACCTCGAGTTCCTCCTTGTGCGGGCGAACGTCGGTGGCGATGGTGAGCTTCAGATTGGTCTTCGCGCCGCGCGGGGTGTACGCGAGCGTGTCCTGCGCGAGCGGCTGATTCGCGGATAGCGTCAGCGCCGGAGCGCTGGTCCAGGGGAATTGCGTCGAGTTGGTCAGGCGAAGCGAGTGCCAGATGTCATTGACGGTTTCGCGCGCCTTGTCCACGGGTGAGCTGTTGTTGCTCTGCGCGTTTCCGTAAGGGTCCACGTGTGTGGTGTCCGGAACGTCCCACTCGTAAATGTGCTCGTACGAAACCGTGCCGCTGAATACGTTGTAGGTGGCGCGCTCGCCGCGGGCCAGGGTGACGCGGGGCCGGCGGTAGAGGAAGAGGTCTTCCTCCGGCGCGCCTTCGAGTTCGGCGACGGCCGCGCGAAGGTCGGCATCGAAGCGATCGCCCTCAAACCCACTGCGCTCGTTTGAGGAAATCTGCGCGTTCAATGCGCCAAGCGTGTGAAACGCTCCGCTGCCAACTCCTCCTCCTATTCCGCCCACGCGAAAATCATTCAGCGCTTGCGCGAGCGACTGCTGGATAGCCATCGGCGAAATAATTTCGGAGTAGCGGAAATTGGGCACGCCGACGACGAAGAAAACTTCCGCATCGCGGAGATCCTCGGCATCGTTGGTGACCACGGCCTGCATCAGGATGCGCGCAGTCTTCTCAGCTTCGAGCGTGACCATGTAGGACGGCGTCCAGCCGAATCCCTTCTGCAGATACCCCATGGTGAGGCGCGCGTTCTCCGGGGCGCCGGCAAGCTTGAAGCGCAGCGCCGCGGCCGTTTCCGTGCGCGTTGTTTCGAGCGCGGAATTCTGCGGGAGCGATACCTGCGCGATATTGTTTAGGTGAAGCGCGATGACCTTGCCATCGGCGACGCGAAGCAAGAGTACCTCGGGCGCGGGCGAGCCCGGCGCAACGGGGGCGCCGGTTTCGAGCGAACGCTCCGACGGGTTTGCTGCGGGAGTGGCCGTGGGTTGCGCGAAGCCAACGACTTCCCCGGTAATGTCGCGGCAATCGGAGTACACGGTGACGACTTTGCCCGCGTTCAGGCGCAGGAGCTCCGCGAGCGAAACCGCTGGTGCGGCGTGCTTCGTTTGTTGCACGTAGGCCACGAGCTCTTCGAGCGTGGCGCCGGGATCGTTGGGCGCGAGCCAAAGCGTGCCGAGCGTGGCGGGAGGCACGGCAAGAATGCGGCCTTCACCGCCCGCGACGCGGACTTGTCCCTGGCGAATGAAAAACCCCAGGCCGTTTTTGAATGCGGCAACCGTGGTTGTTTTGAGTTGAGCGTCAGGAAGCTCGGCGGTCCACACGGCAGCCGAGAAGAGCAAGGTCGTTATTGTTGCGAGCAAAGCGAATCGCTTGAAATTCATTCCTCACCTCCGGAGAGTTAGAGACGCATAAGGCGCAAAAGTTTGTTCAGTACCGATTGTATTCTAGACCGGGTCCGCCTTGGGCAGACCCATGACGCACAGAAGTCCTGTGAGGCGGACATCACCTTGAAGCCGGGGGACCACGAGGCTTCCGAATAGAGAACGATTTCGCGCTCAGGTCTTGCAGAGAAGTCGCGGTCAATATGATAGAAAAGAGACGCCGGGCGGCACCCGCGGCCAAGGGTGGAGGCGCGGGAGGGAGAGATCGCGACGTGGTGAGGAAGAGGCATTGATGCTGGATCGAGAGACGCTCGCGGTGTTCCTCGAAGCCGCGGAGAAGCTCGACCAAGGCTTTGCGGGATTGCCGCCGTTTACGCCGGGGGCGCCGGACGCGCAGAGATTCCGCGAAGCCCTGGCGGCCACTGTCGACCGTTTGCAGGATAATTTCCCCTATTTTCACCCGCTCTACGCCGGACAAATGCTCAAGCCGCCGCATCCGGTTGCGCGGCTGGCCTACGCCCTCGCGATGTGGATCAACCCGAACAATCATGCGCTGGACGGCGGGCGAGCCAGCTCGGCGATGGAGAAGGAAGCCGTTGCGCAAATCGCCGCGATGTTTGGCTGGAAAGAATTTCTTGGCCACCTCTGCGGCGGGGGAACGGTCGCCAATCTCGAGGCACTCTGGATCGCCGGACAGACACGGCCGGGCAAGACGATTCTGGCGTCCGAACAGGCGCATTACACACACAAGAGAATCAGCGGGGTGCTGCGGCTGCCATTCGAGTCCGTGCCCTGCGACGGCCGCGGCCGAATGGACATGGCAGCTCTGGCAAAACGCCTCGAGCGCGGCGACGTGGGTACGGTCGTGGCGACGATGGGGACCACCGCGACGGGCTCCGTGGACCCCTTGCCCGAAATCCTCGCGCTGCGCGAACGGCAGGGATTCCGCGTGCACGCCGACGCGGCGTATGGCGGGTATTTCACACTGGCGGAGAATCTCGGCGAAGAAGCGAGGCGAGCGTTCGATTGTGTGGGGGAGGCGGACTCGATCGTCATCGATCCGCACAAGCACGGCCTGCAGCCCTACGGCTGCGGCTGCGTGCTGTTTCGCGATCCCGGCGTGGACCGCTATTACAAACACGATTCGCCGGCCACCTATTTCAGCTCGGCGGAGCTGCATCTCGGGGAGATCAGCCTGGAGTGTTCGCGGCCCGGTGCGGCGGCGGTGGCGCTCTGGGCCACGCAGAAGCTCTTGCCTCTTGTGCGCGGCGGCGAATTCGCGCGAGGGCTGGCCAGTGGACGCGCCGCGGCGCTGACGCTCTTCCGGAAATTGCAGACGGACGCGAGGTTCGTGACCGCATTCGAGCCGGAGCTGGATATCCTTATCTTCGCGCCGCGCGCGGCCACCACGAGCGAAGCCTCCGCCCGTTCGCGGAAGATTTTCAAAGCGGCCGCGTCAAGGGATCTGCATTTAGCGCTCGCGGATCTGCCGGCGGCGTTTTTTGAACGCGGTGGAGCGACGATGGTCCGTGACGGCGACACGCTGACCTGCCTGCGGTCCGTCTTGATGAAGCCGGAACATCTTGACTGGCTCGACCGCATCTGGGAGCGGCTCTCCGCAGCCGCGGATGAAGTCTGACCCGCCAGCGCAGGCCACCCAGCCCTTCCCAACGGGGACACATCGGACGAATTGGTTTGGGACGAAGCAAGCATGTCCGCTACAATCGACTCTCGGTTACGGGGCTCCCAGAACCGCGCAAACCGCAGGCGGCCGGGGCGACCGGCGGCGGGAAGACTTTGACAGGGACGGGTTTGCAAATTGCATGGCTGAGGGAATGAAGACGCTTTTTCTGAATCCGCCGAGCTTTGAGAAGTTCGACGGAGGGGCGAGTTCGCGGTGGCCCGCGACGCGCGAGATTGAATCCTACTGGTATCCGGTCTGGCTG
>JBGOWC010000090.1:0-7141 GCA_041478415.1 Terriglobia bacterium | reverse complement strand
GCCCTGGCTGCCGCCCGTAATAAGGACGCGATAGGGCGTCTGTGGCGTTCGCGGCGGGATCGAGAAAAACTCCGGGCGAACCGGGCAACCCGTGACTCTGGCTTTTGCGCCCCACTTTCTTGCCGGCGCTTCGTAAGCAGTCGCGATGCGGATTGCAATCCTAGCGAGGACGCGATTGGTGAATCCCGGCTCGGCGTTGGGCTCGAAAATAACCGTGGGGACGCGAGCGAGCCACGCGGCCAGCAGCATCGGCCCCGCAGCGTAGCCGCCAACGCCGAAGGCCGCGGCTGGCTTGTTTCTGCGCAAAATCCTCGCGGCGTCCCACATCGCGGGGAACAGCATGGCGAGATTTCTTGCCAGCGTCGCTCCGCCTTTGCCCTTCAGTCCCGCGACACGCAAGGTTTCGAGCGGCAGTCCAGCCTCCGGCACGAGTTTCGCTTCGAGTCCGCGTTTTGTACCAACGAGCACGACTTCCTTGCCTTCCCCTCTTGTCAGCCACTCTCGCGCGATGGCCATTGCGGGAAAAACGTGCCCGCCCGTGCCACCGCCTGCGATCAATAGTTTCAAGCTTTCAATCCGTCGCCTGCTGGCTGATATTCAGCAGCACGCCGCTGCCCAGAAGCATCACCAGCAAGCTCGAGCCGCCGTAGCTCACAAACGGCAGCGGAATTCCTTTCGTCGGCATCATGCCGAGCACGACCGCAAAATTGATCAGCGCCTGGCCCATGACCATCGCGGTAATTCCGAGCGCGAGCAGCCTGCCGAAGCCATCAGGCGCCCGAAACGAGGCGCGAATCCCGCGCCAGCCATAGACAACGAAGAGCGCGAGCACAACCAGCGCGCCGATGAAACCCAGCTCCTCGCAGATCACCGCGAAAATAAAATCGGTGTGCGCTTCCGGAAGATAGAACAACTTCTGCTTGCTCTCCATCAGGCCCACGCCGGTAAAGCCGCCGGAACCCACGGCGATCAGCGATTGCAAGAGCTGGAATCCCTTGCCCTGCGGATCGGCCTCGGGATCCAGGAAGCCGAGCATGCGGTCATGCCGGTAAGACGCGCTCATAATCAGGAGATACAGCACCGGCGCACCGGCGAGCGCGCCGACTCCAATCCATCGCGGGGATAGCCCGGCAACAAAGAGAATCGCGAGGGCGATGACGACGAGCTCGACCGATGTGCCCAAGTCCGGCTGCAGAACAATCAAGATGAAAAAGAGAAGCACCGGCGCAATCGCGGGCGCCACAGTCTGCAGAAGATCTTCCTTCCGAAATTCGAGTTTCCTCGCGTTTCGCCGCTTTTGGTCGAGAAACCACGCGAGGTAGAGGATGACCGCAAGTTTTGCCAGCTCGGAGGGCTGAATCTGAAAGCTGCCAAAACGGATCCAGCGGTGAGTTGCATGCGACTTGTCCAGGAAGAAGACGCAGACGAGCAATAGAAAAACGACGGATATCACGGAGTAGACCACCGCCGGCTCGCGCAGCCGGTGATAGTCGAGGCGCATCAGGGCGACCATTCCGCCGAGACCGAGGATCAGCCACACGAGCTGCCGCACTAGAAAATGCGTCGAGTGGCCGTACTCCTCGCCGGCGGTGACCGCCGATGCGCTGTACACCATGATTGCTCCGATGACACACAGCGTCAGCGTCACGCCAAAGAGCCATCTGTCGCTTTCGAGCCGGCGCGGCACGTTTATCCCTTTCCGGCAGGCGCATTCGCGGCCTGCTCGGCGAATTCGCGGACGAGCTGCTTGAAGACGCGCCCGCGGTGCTCGTAGTTCTGAAATTGATCGAAGCTCGCGCAAGCAGGAGCCAGGAGGACGGTGTCCCCGGGCTGCGCGCGGTGCGCTGCGATCTCCACGGCGCGCTCGATGGTGCCCGCTCGCTCGATGGCCGCGCTACCTGCGATCTGCGATGCGATTTTTTCAGCCGCCGCGCCAATCAGGAGCGCGAGGCGGGCCTTCTCGTGGAGCGCCTGTCGCAGGAGTGTATAGTCGCTGCCTTTGTCCTTGCCGCCGAGAATGACGAATAGTTTTCCCTGGAAAGCGTCCAACGCTTTCAGTGTGGCGTCCACGTTTGTGGCTTTGGAATCGTTGTAATAGCCGACGCCGTGGATCTCGGCGACGAATTCCAGGCGATGCTCGACGCCGGCGAAACTCTTCACCCCAGCCGCGATGGCTTCGGGCAACGCGCCCGCAAGGCGGGCTGCCGCCGCAGCGGCGAGAACATTCTCAAGATTATGCGTGCCGGGCAGGCCGATTTCTTCGCGACGCAGGAGCACTTCCTCCTGACCCTGCATGCGGAATATGACATCGTCGCCACGCAGAAATGCGCCCTGGTCGACGCTGCGTTTGCGGCTGAACCAGAAGACGCGCGGCCGCTCAGGTGCATAGGCCGCCGACGCGGCGTCATCCGCATTCAGAATCGCGGCGTCTTTGTCGGTCTGGTTCTCAAAGATGCGCGCTTTCGCCCGGCCGTAAGCATCGAGGGATGCGTGGCGGTCCAGGTGGTCGGGCGTCAAATTCAGGAACACGGAAATATCCGGACGAAAGGATTCGACCAGCTCGAGCTGAAAGCTGCTGAGCTCCGCCACTGTGATGCTCGATTCGCTCGTTTCTTCGACACGCGCAATGAGCGGCGTGCCGATGTTGCCGGCTAGAATCGCGGGAAAGCCCGCCGTCTCGAGAAGGTGGGCGACGAGCGACGTCGTCGTGGTCTTCCCGTTTGAGCCGGTGATTCCGATGAGGCGTCCCTTCAGAAAGCGATAGGCCAGCTCGATCTCGCTGCAGATGGCAATGCCTTTCGCGCGTGCGGCCTGGAGAAAAGGAACGTCCGCAGAGACGCCGGGGCTCGGAACGATCAAATCTTGGGAGAGAAATGTTTCTTCGCGGTGGCCGCCGAGTTCGAGCGCGCAATTGGCGGCGCGCAGCTTGGCGACCGTCTCGCCAACTTCTGCTTCGCTGCGCGATTCAGTGGCGGTGACGCGGGCTCCGCGCGCCGCGCAGAACAAAGCAGTCGCCACGCCGGTGCGGGCCAGTCCGACGACCAGCACGCGCTTTCCGCGAGGTTCGAATCCCGTCGCCACCCGATTACCTCAGTTTCAGCGTCGTCAGCGCGCCGAGCGCGAAGACCAGCGCCACGATCCAGAACCGCACGATTACTTTCGATTCGCTCCAGCCCATCAACTCGAAGTGGTGATGAATCGGCGCCATGCGGAAGATTCTCTTCCCTCGCAGCCGGAAGGAGCCGACCTGCAGGATCACCGAGAGCGCCTCGATCACAAAAATCCCGCCGACGAAGAACAGCAGGATTTCCTGCTTGATGATGACGGCGATTACGCCGAGCGTGCCGCCCAGCGAGAGCGAGCCGACATCGCCCATGAAGACTTCGGCGGGATGCGCGTTGTACCAGAGAAATCCGAGCGAGGCGCCCATCAGCGCTCCGCAAAAGACGGTCAGCTCGCCGACGCGCGGGATGTACTGAATTTCGAGATACGTGGCCCAGCGGTAGTTGCTGCTGACGTAGGTGATGACCGTAAGCGCGCCCGCGGCGATCACGGTGCAGCCGATCGCCAGGCCATCCAGTCCGTCGGTGAGATTCACCGCGTTCGAAGAGCCTGTGATGACGATGGCCACAAAAGCGAGAAACGGAAGAAACGCCAGCGGCCAGAAATAGGGATGGTTGATGAGCGAATGGACAACCAGGTCGGGGTGCAGCCGCTTGAAGAAAGGGAAAACAAGCTGCGTTGAATAGGCCCGGTAGGTCGCCAGGAAAAGCAAGACGACGCCCACGGCGGCGCTGATCAGAACCTGCAGAAATATCTTTCGCCGGCCGCTCATGCCGCGATTGTGGCGCTTCGCGACTTTGGAGTAGTCGTCCACGAACCCGATGGCGGCAAATCCGAGCAGCGAAAAGAGCGCGAGCAGGATGAACACGTTCGTCAGATCGGCCCAGAGAAGCGTTGGGATTGCGGCTGCGCCCACGATGAGGACGCCGCCCATTGTCGGCGTTCCGGCCTTTTTGTGGTGTTGTTTCGGGCCTTCCTCGCGGATGAATTGCCCGATTTGCAATTCGCGCAGCTTGCGAATCACCCACGGACCGAAAACAAGCGAAAGAAAAAGCGCGGTGAGGCTCGCGTAGGCCGTGCGAACGGTGATGTAACGGAAAACATTGAGCGGGCTGAAGTACCGGCGCAGCACCTCGAAAAGAAGATAGTAGAGCATCTCAGCGGCTCACTCCCTGTTCCGAAGTCGCACCCGGCAGCGCGTACCGCGCGAGAAGAGCTTCCACGATGCGTTCCATTCTTACTCCGCGGGAACCTTTAACGAGGAGCACATCGCGCGGCTGCACAAAATCGGCGAGGAATTCCGCGGCATCCGTGGAGGATGCGAAGAGCTTCGTCTGCGCGCGCGGATGCCCCGCCGCGACTGCTCCCTCGATGATCTGCGATGCCTCGCCCTGCACGCCGATGATCCAGTCCACTTTTGAAGTCTTTGCCGCGGCGCGGCCCGCTTCGCGGTGCAACTCGGCCGATGACGCTCCGAGCTCAAGCATCTCGCCCGCGGCGAGAATGCGCCTGCGGAAATTCGGCGTGGCCGCCAGCAGCTCGATCATCGCCGCCAGCGCCGCCGGGCTCGAGTTGTAACTGTCATTGATGACGGCCGCACCGTTTCCAAACCGAAGCAATTCCCCACGCATCACCGCCGGCCGCAACTGCGGAAAGACGCGCTGCGCCTCCGCCGCACCGACGCCCCAGACGCTCGCCGCCGCCAGCGCGGCAAGCGCGTTTGAAATCGCATGCCGTCCCGCGAGCGGCAGCTCAAGACGCGCGCGCCCATTCGGCGCGACAAACACGAATGCAGAGCCCAGCGCGCCGCGGTCTTCGATGGCCTCGGCGCGAAAATCCGCGAGCTTCTCGAGACCGTAGGTCTCGACGCGCCCAGGCGCATGCGCGGCAAACGCAACCACGCGCGCATCGTCCGCATTCAGCACCGCAACCGATTCTCGGCCGTTGAGACCCTCGATCAATTCCCTTTTTGCCAGGGCAATCTCGTCCACCGATGAAAAAAACTCGAGATGCGCGGGAGCCACTCGCGTCACCACACCGACATCGGGCTTGGCGACTGCCGCGAGCCGCGCCAGCTCGCCCCGGCGCGACATTCCCATCTCTAGCACCGCCGCTTCGTGCGTCTCTTCGAGCTTGCAAAGCGTCAGCGGCAGACCGTATTCGTTGTTGAGGTTGCCCTCGGACTTCAGGACGCGAAACCTCGCGCCCAGCAAAGCCGCCAGGATCTCTTTCGTCGTGGTCTTGCCGACGGAGCCTGTGACACCCGCGATCCGTTTGCCCCACGCTTCCCGCTGCGCGCGTGCCAGTTGTTGCAGCGCGGCGAGGGTCTCTTCCACGATGAAGCAGTGGGCGAGAACGCTCCCCGCGAAGCGCCCAATCTCGGCGTTCGCCACCACCGCGGCCAGCGCGCCGCGTCCCAGAGCCCCGGCCACATACTCGTGTCCGTTGTGACGCGGACCGTGGATGGCGATGAACAGCTCTCCCGCTCGAAGCGTGCGAGAATCAATCGAGACGCCGGCCATCCGGGCCAGGGGGTCGAGCCCGGCTCCCGGCCGAGTACCCAGAGCGCCAGCCACTTGTGTAAGCGTCCACCGCATAGCTTCCTCAACGAGTTAGCCTTCCACAGGCGTACCACACGTGGGTCGGGTCTCACCGGATTTGAGGGTTCCTCCCTTCGGAATCTGCCTCTGGCTTGCCCCTGTGCACCGCGGTCCGTGACCCCTGCCCTACCATGGACTGCGCGTCACGTGCCAAACCCTGGGCCGCCCTGCGGCCCGCCATAATTTCGTTCCCTCAGGGCGCGCCGCGCCATCTCGCGATCGTCAAACTCGAGCGTCCGGTCAGCGAGAATTTGACGATTCTCATGGCCTTTGCCGCACAGTAGCACCATGTCCCCTGCGCACGCTTCGTCGAAGGCCAAACCAATTGCCTTCTCGCGGTCCGGCTCGATCAGGTATTTGCCGGCGGTCTTCTGCAATCCCACGACGATGTCGCTGATAATTTTCAGCGGATCTTCCTTGCGTGGATTGTCGCTCGAAAGGATCGTCAGGTCGCTCAGCCGGCCGGTCACTTCGCCCATCACCGGCCGTTTCGTGCGGTCCTTGGAGCCGCCGCAGCCGAAGAGCGTGATAATCCGTCCTTTCGGGTTCAGCTCGCGCGCGGTTCGAATCAAACTCTCAAGCGCGTCATCCGTGTGCGCGTAGTCCACGATGACCTGAAACGGCTGGCCAAGATCAATGCGCTGGAACCGGCCGCTCACGCTTTCGAGTTTGGCAATCCCTTCTGCGATCGCATCATTCGAAATGCCCAGCGCCTGGGCCGCGCCGATGGCCGCGAGGATGTTGTATACGTTGATGCGGCCAACGAGCGGCGACTCGATGGCGATCTTTCCCGCGGGCGTGTGCGCCGTGAACGATAGCCCCGCAAATGTCAGAGTGAATTTTTTCGCCGTGATGTCGGCGGGTTCCTTGAGCCCGTACGTCAACGTCTTCAACGCGAGTCCCGCGAGACGCTTGCCGTAGGAATCGTCCGCGTTGAGAATCCCGCAGAGCGGAGCACCCGCGCCGGTGCCCTCGAAGAGCCGCCGCTTCGCGGCGAAGTAGTCTTCAAACGTCTTGTGATAGTCCAGGTGCTCGCGGGTCAGGTTGGTGAACACAGCAGCGGCAAACCGGCACCCCCACAGCCGGTCCATCGAGAGCGCGTGCGAGCTGGCTTCGAGCACGGCGTAGCTGCCGCCCGCATCGCGAATTTCCGCAAGAAAGCCTTGCAGGTCCACCGATTCTGGCGTCGTGTTCGGCGCGGGATATTCGCCGGCGGGCGTGTGATACGCAATCGTGCCGAAGAGACCGGTCTTCGCGCCGGACGCTTTGATGATGCCGTCCACCAGGCTCACCGTCGTGGTTTTCCCGTTTGTCCCGGTGACCGCGATAAGCTGCAACGCATCGGCGGGATGGCCGAAGAAGTTGGCCGCCGCCAAGGCGAGCGCTTTCCGCGGTTCGGCCACTTGAACCCACGTAATTTGCGGCGAGATTTTCGTCGGGCGCGGCTGCTCGCTCACAATTGCCGCAGCGCCGCGAGT
>JBGOWC010000166.1:0-5241 GCA_041478415.1 Terriglobia bacterium | reverse complement strand
GAAACGCTTCAAGCTGGAATTCGAGAATGACCGGGTGCGCGTGTTCCGATTTTCGATCGGACCGCACGAATCGTCGTCGGTGCACGATCATCTCGACCACGTCACGGTGGAGTTGAGTGATGCGCACGTCCGGGCGACGACGCCGGACGGGAAAACTCAGGAAGCGAGCGAGAAGGCAGGCAACGCGAGTTTTCGCCCCGCAGCGCGGCATACCGTCGAAAACGTCGGCGAGACGAGTTTCGAAACGATCAGCATTGAGTTCAAGAGTTCGAAGTAGCCTCCAGCGAACTTCGGCTGCGCACTGCAAGAGGGCGCGCTGAAGGGCGCCCCTACAACACCCGGAAAGAAAACGTCACAGGCTCCCTCGACTACGCTCCCTTCGACAAGCTCAGGGCAGGCGGGATAAGTTCCGCCTGTGCCACGGGCTATTCGTCGTCCTGGCCTTGCTGCTGGGCTAGTTTTTCAATCACGGAAAAATCTTCGAGCGTAGTGGTGTCGCCGCTGACAGAGCCTTTTTGCGCGAGCTCGCGGAGAAGGCGGCGCATGATTTTGCCGCTACGCGTTTTGGGAAGAAGGTCGGCGAAGCGGACATCCGAGGGGCGCGCGATCGTGCCGATAACCTGCGCAACGTGCTCGGTCACTTGAATGCGCAACTGGTCCGAAGCCGAATGGCCGGCGCGGAGCGTGATGAAGGCGACGATGGCTTCACCCTTGATTTCGTCGGGACGCGCGACGACGGCGGCCTCGGCGACGGCGGCGTGGCTGACGAGCGCGCTTTCGATTTCCATCGAGCTGAGGCGATGGCCGGCGACTTTGATGACATCGTCCACCCGGCCAAGAACCCAGATGTAGCCGTCCTTGTCGCGCTGCGCTGCGTCGCCGGTGAAATATTTTCCGGGGATGCGTTCCCAGTAATCGCGGCGATAGCGCTCGTCGTCGCCGTAGATGGTGCGCAGCATGGAGGGCCAGGGTTGCTCGATGACCAGATAGCCGGTCTCGCCGGGCTTGGTATCTTCGCCGTCCATCCGCAAGACGCGAGCGGCGACGCCGGGGAGCGGAAGCGTCGCTGAGCCGGCTTTGGCAGGAGTGGCGCCGGGGAGAGGCGAAATCAGGATCGAGCCGGTTTCAGTCTGCCACCAGGTATCCACGATGGGGCAGCGGCCAGCGCCGACGATGGCGTGATACCACTTCCAGGCGGCGGGATTGATGGGCTCGCCGACGGTGCCGAGCAAGCGCAGGCTCGAGAGGTCGTGCTTTTCGAGCCAAGATTTGCCCCAGGACATGAACGCACGCACGGCGGTGGCGGAGCTGTAGAGGATGGTGACTTTGTAGCGAGCGACGATCTGCCAGAAGCGGTCTTTGCCGGGAAAATCTGGGGCGCCTTCGTACATGACGATGGTGGCGCCGTTGGCGAGCGGGCCATAGACGATGTAGCTGTGGCCGGTGACCCAGCCGATGTCGGCGGTGCACCAGTAGACGTCGTCGTCGCGGAGATCGAAAACGAGCTGCGTGGACCAGGCGCATTGTGTGAGATAGCCGCCGGAGGTGTGCAGGACGCCCTTGGGTTTGCCAGTGGTGCCGCTTGTGTAAAGAATGAAGAGCGGGTGCTCGGCGGGGAAAGGCTCGGCGGGACAGAGAGAAGAGGCGGCGTCCACGACTTCGTGCCACCAGACGTCGCGGCCCTGCTGCCATTTGATTTTCTCGCCGGTGCGGCGGACGACGAGAACTTTTTCCACGCCGGGACACTTTTCGAGAGCCGCGTCCACGGTGTCTTTGAGGGGGATGATGCGGCCGCGGCGAAATCCGCCGTCCGCAGTGATGAGGACGCGCGACTTCGCATCGAGGATGCGGTCGGAGATTGCCGGCGCGCTGAATCCGCCGAAGATGACGGAGTGCATGGCGCCGATGCGCGCGCAGGCGAGCATGGCGATAGGCAGCTCTGGGATCATGGGCATATAAATCGTTACGCAATCACCGGGACGGACACCGAATTTCTTGAGGGCGTTGGCGCAGCGGCAAACACGCTCGTAGAGATCGGTGTAGGTCAACGTGGTGCGCTGGCCGTCCTCGGCTTCCCAGAGGAGCGCCGGTTTTTTCGGGTGCCTCTCGACGTGGCGGTCGAGGCAGTTGTAGGCGACGTTGAGGGTGCCGTCGTGAAACCATTTCGCGTGCGGAGGATTCCAAATCAACGGCTCCTGGGGCGGTGTGAACCAGTGGAGGAGCCTGGCCTGCTCGGTCCAGAAGCCCGCGGGATCTTCGGCGGCCTGGCGATAGAGTTCGCGGTATTCGTCGAGCGAGCGAACGCGCGCGCGTTTTTGGAAATCAGCGGGCGGCGGGACCGGCTTTTCATTGAGGATTTGAGGATCGAATTCGGCCATGCGGCCTCCGCAAACATCAGAATGGCTACGGGACAGACCCTAAAGGTACGCAGCCGCGCGGGATGCGGTCAAGACGGCAAAATAGGGATGCCGCGCACGCGGCACGGGAACTTTTTCAAGCTTTTCCGGGAAGTAACGGATAGAGCCCAACGGATCGTCTAAACGAGAGAGATGCGAAGCGAACAGCAACGCAGGGAAGACGGTCTGATGCGGCGGGTCGCCCGGGGCGAGGACGAAGCGTTCGCCGAGGTCTATCGGGCGCACCAGGCGGGCCTCTATCGGTTCGCGCTCAGGATGACGGGGAGCGCGTGGGTCGCCGAAGAGATCGTGCAGGAGATTTTCATGACTGTGTTGCGCCAACCGGGAAGATACGACGCGTCGCGCGGGGCGCTGGGCGCTTATCTTTTTGGCATTGCGCGCAATCGCATGCACAAACACTTCGATCGCCGGCCGAATGAAGTACCACTCGGAACCGACGGGGAGTTGCCGGCGGGAGCGAGAATTGCGGCGCCGGAGAACGGAAATGGAAAGTTCAGCCCGGCTGTGTGGGTCGAGCAGAAACAGAAGATTGATGAAGTGCGCCGCGCCGTCCTGGAACTTCCCGCGGAGTTTCGCGAGGCGGTGGCCCTGTGCGATCTGGAAGAGCTGAGTTACGAAGAAGCCGCGAGGCTGCTGGATTGCCCGATCGGCACGATTCGCTCGAGGCTGCACCGCGGGCGGGCGCTGCTGCTGGCTCGGCTGGAGATGTTGCGCGACGTCGGTCGGAAGGCGGTGGCGCGATGAAAGAGGAAGTGTTGAAAATGACCTGCGAGGAATTTGGCGCGCTGGGCCCGGCGTTCGAGCGGGCCGGGGGTTCAGCGGTCGAGGACACGCAGCGGACGGCGATGGACGCGCACATGCAATCCTGCGCCCGCTGCGCCGCGCTGTACGACTCCTGGGGCGAACTGCAGTTGCGCTTGCAAGCTCTGGCCGGTGAAACGAGAGCAGCGGAAACACCACGGCGAGTGGAGCTGCGGTTGCGGCAGGAGTTGCGCGATTTGAGCGATGCGCACGAGTTTCGCCGGCGCAGGAGAGTGTTTGTGGGATTGGCTCTGGCTGCCGCCGCTGTGCTGGCCGTTGCCGTGGCTGTGCATTACAAAATGAAGTATGGAACGCCGATGAGTCCGGCGGCGGTCTCGCCGGCGCCACAGAATCCGCAGCCGGAAATTGTGAAGCAGACTGCGCCGTCGGACGCGCCCCGGCGGGTGGAAGCGTTGGACAGACCTCAGCCGCGGCGGGTGAATCGCGGCGCCGTGGAAACGGCTTCGACGCAGGAGGCGTTCTCGTGGCTGCCGGGTGGGTCTCCGATGATCGCGGACGAGGCGTCCGTGGTGCGCGTGCGAATGCAGCGCGCGGGGCTTGGGGCGCTGGGATTGCCGGTCAATGAGGAGCGCGCCGGCGAGTGGGTGACCGTGGAATTGCTGGTCGGCGTGGACGGACAACCGCAGGCGGTCCGCCTGTTGCGCTGAGGGACATCGAGTTCAATAGCACGGGAGAGAAGAGGAGGAAGGAAAATGACACGCAGGAATTGGATGTTTGCCGGGCTGGTGGGCACGCTGCTCTTTGGCCCCGGCGAAGTGCGGGCGCAGGAGCCTCCACCGGAGGCGGTAGTGCCGCCGATGATGATTATGCGCTTGCAGGGTCCCGAAGAGCCGCTATCGCCGGCGATGCCGGACGCGATCGAGCTGCTTGGATTTGAAGGCGAGCATGGCGGCAAGGTCGTCAAGGGCTCGCCGTTCACCGCAACCGGCGTTTCCGAAACGACGCAAACGCTCGCCGACGGGAACCGCATCTATCGCAAGACGCAAACGGCGATTTTCCGGGATGGGGAAGGGCGAATCCGTAAAGAGGTGACACTTCCCGCGATTGGGCCGCTGGCGGCATCGGGCGAGCCGCATTCATTCACCGTTCTTCACGATCCGGTGGCTGGGACGAGCTACGTGCTCGAGACGAAGGAGAAGATCGCCCGCAAACTTCCGGGACACCCAGGCAAACTTCCCGGAACATTCGACAAGTTCATTCTTCCCGGATCGTCCGACAAGTTCGTTGCCCACTTCAAAGTCCATGGGCCCGATTCGGCCGACATGAAAACCGAATCGCTGGGCACACAGACAATTGAGGGTGTCAGCGCGGAAGGCACGCGGTACACGCATGTGATTCCGGCGGGAAAAATCGGGAACGACAAGCCGATCGAAGTCGCTTCCGAACGCTGGTATTCGGCGGACCTGCAGATGGTGGTGATGAGCAAGCGCAGCGATCCGCGCTTCGGCGTGACAACCTATACGCTGACGAATATCCAGCGGCAAGAGCCCGCGGCGTCGCTTTTCCAGGTGCCCGCGGATTTTACGGTGAAAGAGGGCGGCCCGGGGATGCACATGCGGCACTTTGAAAAGCGCGTGCCGCCGCCGGGAGCGCCGGGCGCTCCGCCACCGGGTGACATGGACCTGTAAGCTTCAGAGCTTTGGATTCAGGGAGCTTCTCTCCTGAAGGCGAGACGCCCTCTCCGCGGCAATGCCGATGTCGCGGGGAGGGCGTTTTCGTTTTGCTAGGAAATGGCGCGGTCGAGGAGCTCGACGACGTGCAGGACTTCCTGGCCCGTGCCGTGAATCTCCACGCCGGCGCGGAGTTGCAACAGACAGCCGGGATTCGCGGTGACGATGACAGGCGCATTGGTTTCCGCCGCGTAGCGCATCTTTTCAGAGAGCAATTCGAGTGAAGTTTTGGTTTCGGTAACGTTGTACACGCCCGCGGAGCCGCAGCAAAGATCCGAGTAGGGCAATTCGACAAACTCGACGCCGGGAATCGCGCGGATAAGATCGCGCGG
>JBGOWC010000245.1:0-3992 GCA_041478415.1 Terriglobia bacterium | reverse complement strand
CGAAGGGCACCGCGGGCTTGGCGCGGTCGCGGGTCAGCGGCCAGAGCCGCTCGCCCTGGCCCCCGGCCAAAAGTACGCCGATTGCATCGCGCATGGCGGTCATCGAAGAGCCTCGGGGCGCGCCGTTTAGCAGCGGCTCATTCTACCAGCAGGGGCAAGCAGGGCGCACATTCGATACACGAGGTTCGGGCCGTCGTAGCGCGCCGGGCCGGCAGGCATATATATACTCTTAGGGTACTTTATACCGATAGGGTAACGGGGCGTCCCCCGGCGATTCAGAAAGATTCCTTGACTTCCCCCTCCTCCATTGATTAGAAGATGCCAGCTACCTCATGCAATAATTGCCAGGGGCGGCGCGAAAGGCCTTTTGGTGCATCCCGGCTAGCGCCGCAAGATCCGACGAAAAACCAATCCGGAACGGATTGGGGGTGAATCTAAAGTGGCCGAAGTGATCATCCAGGAAACAGAATCCCTGGAGAATGCACTGCGCCGTTTTAAGCGCAAAGTGCAGCAGGAAGACATCATCAAGGAAATCAAGAAGCACAGCTTCTATATGAAGCCCGGCGAGAAGCGCCGGGCCAAGGAAGCGCTTTCGCGAAAGCGTCTGCGCAAGAAGCTGCGGCGCGAGCAGGATTAATCATCCTGCTTAACCGCGGCTCGGCGCTGCGCTTTCGAGAGTCAGGCCCCCATCAGGCAGAGAGAGTTGGGTTTCTGTAGCAGCTTCGCGCCCGCAAGCCCAAGGGACCCGCGCCCGGTACCCCCGGTCTATCGGCTCACCCTCAGGAACCGGCTTCGTCCGCGAAGTCTTTCTGTTCCCTGCCGGGACCGGGGCAAGGGAGCGGCCTAATGGAATACCACGATAAGGTGCTGAAGTGCTCGGATTGCAGTGCCGAGTTTGTCTTCACCGCCGGCGAACAGATGTTTTTCGCCGACAAAGGCTTCAAGAACGAACCCAAGCGCTGTAAGGCTTGCAAATCAAAACGCGCGGAAGGCTCAGGCTCGGGCGGCTCGGGTCCGGCCCGCGCGGAAACCAAGACCAACTGCTCGCAATGCGGCAAGGAGACCACCGTGCCGTTCCGTCCGACACAGGGGCGGCCGGTCTTCTGCCGCGAGTGCTTCCAGCAACGCCGAGCGATGGGCGCTCCACCGAGCTGAAACCCCGCCCCGCCAAACCCCGCCTTCTTCGGACAGCGCGAGTCTCCGTCGCGCTGCCCGCCGAGGTACAATCCCTCTCTTGAAGGTGACTGCCCCGAGGTACGCCCGTGTTACGAATGACCGGAATCTGTGTGTCTGCCACTCGCTGGAAAACCCGGCGCGGTGTCTTCGTGCTGGCAATTCTTCTCTCAGGCATCGCGAAGGCGCAGGACTCCGCGCCTCCCACGAAAGACTATTTCGTCAAAGTCGTTTGCGAATCGTCGGACCACATCGCGACGGTGCGATTTGGACCGAAAGGCGCCAGCCTCGAGAAAACCACCGAAACGCGGCTTCTGCAGAGCGACATCAGCGGTCCTCACGGCATTGCGTTCTCCCCGGATAAAAAGACCTTCTTTGTGACCATCGGCCACGGCCGTCCCTACGGCTCGGCGGTAAAGTACACAGCGGCGGATGACCGGGCGCTGAGTCAGGTACAGCTTGGAATGTTTCCGGCGACGGAGGACGTCTCACCCGACGGAAATTTTCTGTTCGTGGTGAATTTCAATCTGCACGGTGATCCTCTGCCAAGCAGCGTTTCCGTTGTGGACACAAATGTCATGCTGGAGGTGGCGCGCATCCCAACCTGCGTGATGCCGCACGGGTCGCGTCTCAGCCGGGACGGCACCAAACACTACTCTGCCTGCATGATGGATGATCTCCTCGTCGAGATTGACGCCGAGCGGATGAAGGTCGCGCGCAGCTTCCGTGTCACCGCCGGAAACGAAAAAGGCTTCGTGGGACTCGCGCCGCGGCCCGCGAGTTCTCAAGAACCACACGCCATGGATCATGGCGACGCGCCGCCGAAGCCGAACGATTCGTCCTGCGCACCGACCTGGGCGCAGCCCGCCGTGGATGGAACACGCGTCTTCGTGGCCTGCAACAAATCGAGCGAGATCGTGGAAATCGATTTGGCGAAGTGGTTGGTGTCGCGGCGCCTTCCCGCCGGGCCGGGCGTGTACAACCTGGGAGTGTCAGCGGACGGCAAGCTGCTCATGGCCACGAACAAGCGTGGCCCATCGATTTCCGTGTTTGACATTGCGAGCGGAAAAGAATTGGCCCGCCTCGCCACAAAACGCAAAGTCGTGCACGGCGTAGTGATTTCGCCGGACAGCCGTTATGCGTTTGTCACCGTGGAAGGAATCGGCTCCGAGCCGGGCACGGTCGAGGTGATTGATCTCGTCGCGCTGAAGACGGCCGCGACCGTGGACGTGCCGCCTCAGGCAGCCGGCATCGATTTTTGGAAAACGCAGCCCGCGCAGTAGCTCAATGCGGCGTTTCCGTGGTGGACGTGTAGGGCTTGGCCTTCCCCAGCTTGACGATCCACAATCCTGATTGCACGTCGTTCACGTAGATCAATCCTTTGTCGGGATACGCGCCCCAGGCAAAAGGCAAATTCGCCGGGTAGCCGTCGGGAGCGCCGGTCCAGACACGCGCGATCTCGCGGCCCTGATTGTAGAGCTCGCCCCGCAACTCGCCCGAAACATCCACCACGCGCCCGCCACCGTTGTAGTAGCCCATGTACATCACGTCGTCGAAGACCCAGATGTTGTGCGCGCCGGACTCCGGCACGCTGTAGGTCGCCACTTCGTGCGGGTGCTGTAAATCGGAGACGTCCACGACGTGACCGATTCCCCGGACGGGGATTCGTGCGATGGCAGCCAAGTCAAAATGCGCGGGAAAAACTTCATCCCCGATGAAGACGTAATTCTTGTAGCGATAGACGGCGTGCGCGCCGGCCAGCCAGCCCGGGCCGTACAGCTCGTTGTAATTGAAGCGGCACTGCCCGACGAATTGCGGGTGCTCCGGGCTGCCGCCTTTCATCCCGTTGCCCACGTCCAGAATCACCAGGCCGTCGCGCCAGTACGCCAGATACGCCAGCCCATCCACAACCTGCACGTCGTGTAGATAACGCCCGGCGGATTGGACTCCTTCCGGCGTGGCGATCTGCATCTGCGCGCTGCTTTCCACCTGCCAGCGCGCAACTTCCTTCGGATTTTTCACATCGGCAAAATCAATCACGCGCATCGAGCCGGTGGCGTCGTCGGTCAAATAAACGTAGTGTGAATTGATGAATGCGCTGTGCACCCCGCCGGTCACCGTCGCCGTGTATTCAGAGATCGTTTTCGGATGCGCGGGGTCGGACGTGTCGAGAAAGACGATCCCGTTCTTGCGGTTGGATGCGCCTTCGCGGCTGAGCACGCCGATCTTTCCGTCGGCCGTCACGCTGACGTCGTTCACGATTCTGGCGTCCACCTTCAGCGTATCGGTGAGATTCGGATGAGCCGGGTCCGCGATGTCGTAGATGAAGACCTTGTCGCTGATCGTCGAATAGTACGCATAGTGGCCCCAAATCCATTCCTCCGCGAAGAGAGTGTCTTTCTGCGTCGCGCGCCCGACGGTTTCCACTTCGCGCCCGGCCTCGCGCGGCGTGACCACGACGCTCGCGGACGCCGTGCGGTTGCCGATTGCCGCTTGAATCGTGTATGCGCCGGGTTGTTCGGCGACAAAACCGCCGTCGGGCCAGATCTGCGCGCCGCTTCCCTGCACCGACCAGGTAATCTGGGAATTGACCGGCTTCCCCGCGGCGTCGCTGGCTTTCGCGGAGAAATGAACCACGTCGCCTGTGCGGGCCTTTGCCGTGGAAGGCTCGACCGAAAAGCGCGCCGTGGAATTCGCAATCACCGTTACAGCGATCGAACCGGACTTCCCGTCGCCGCTAACGGTGATCGTGGCGCGACCCGGCTTGCGGGCGTGCACGAGCCCGGCGGCATCCACGGTCGCGACGTTCGAGTTGTCGG
>JBGOWC010000080.1:0-7414 GCA_041478415.1 Terriglobia bacterium | reverse complement strand
TGAAAGGACCTGGCAAATGGAAACCGGGACGCAAACAACGAAGAAGAATCCATTGGAGTACGTGAGCGAGCACCTCAGCGAGCTGCGCGCGAAGGGCACGGCGCCGCGGCTGCGCATCCTCGAAGGCGAGCAGAAAACGGTCTGCACCTTCGACGGCAAAGAGATCATCAATCTGGCTTCGAACAACTACCTCGGTCTGACGACGCACAAGGCGCTGCGCAAGGCCGCGATCGAAGCTGTCCGCAAATATGGCGCGGGAGCGGGCGCGGTGCGCACGATCGCCGGCACGATGAAAATTCACATGGAGCTCGAAGAGCAGATTGCGCGCTTCAAAAACACGGACGCGTGCGTCGTGTTCCAGTCCGGCTTCACCGCCAACGCCGGAACCGTCGCGGCCGTACTCGGCAAGGAAGATCTCATCGTCTCGGACGAGTTGAACCACGCATCCATCATTGATGGAGCGCGGCTTTCGAGGGCGACGATCAAAGTTTTTAAACACAAGGACGTGAAAGATTGCGAGCGCATCCTGCAGGAGAGCGCCGGGTGGAACGGCCACAAGCTGATCATCACCGACGGCGTTTTTTCCATGGACGGGGACATCGCGCCGCTCCCGGCGCTGTGCGACCTTGCGGAAAAGCATGGATGCATCCTGATGGTGGACGACGCGCACGCGTCAGGCGTGCTGGGCCGCGGCGGACGCGGCACCGTGGACCATCTGAATTGCCACGGTCGCGTGCACATTCAGGTCGGTACGCTCAGCAAAGCGATCGGCGTGATGGGCGGCTACGTCTGCGGCTCGCGCGACTTGATTGATTTCCTCTATCTCCGCGCGCGGCCTTTCTTGTTCTCCACGTCGCATCCTCCAGCGTCCGTTGCGGCATGCCAAGCGGCGTTCACGCTGCTCGATTCGCCCGAAGGCGAAAGGCTGGTGAAGAAACTCTGGGCCAACACAAAATTCTTCAAGCGCGAGCTGAAAAAACGCGGCTTTCAATTCCAAGTGAGCCAGGCGCCCATCATCCCGATCCACGTCGGCGACGCCGTGAAGGCGTTCGAATTTTCGCGCAAACTTTTCGATGCGGGCGTTTTCGCGCCCGCGGTCGGCTATCCCACCGTCGCGGAAGGCAAGGCGCGTCTCCGCGCCATCGTCAGCGCGGCGCACAAACGCGAGCATCTCTTGCGCGCGGCGGATATTCTCGCTGATGTGGCCAAGCCACTCGGCATCGTCTAGACGCTCGTGACTGCTCGTCCAACGCCAGACGCAGTACTCATAGGGGACACCTGCTGCTTGGAACGGCGCACCCTCTGCCACACTGGGAAACGGAGGAGAAACGGTCATGAAGCGCACACTTCTCAGCGTAGTTGGGGCAACCCTGCTGGCGGCGAGCGCCACGGCGCAGGCCCCCGCGAATTCACAAACTGCGCAGGCCGCGATCTCGATTCCGACCGGCGCGACGTTCAATGCCGTGCTGGTCGGTTCGCTGGATTCGATCCGGCAGAAGCCCGGCGACGCCGTGACCGCGCGCTTGACCGAAAACGTGAGCTCCGGGAATACGATTCTCTTGCCGAAGAATACCCGTCTGATCGGCCACATCACGATCGCTGCGGCGCGCGGCAAGGGTGATGAGGAATCCATGCTGGCGTTTCAATTCGACAAAGCGGTGCTGAAGACCGGTGAAGAGGTCGCTCTGACCGCTGTCCTGCAAGCCCTCGCGCCGCCGCAGGAGATCATGCTGGCGACTTCCGCTGGGGATGACGCAGGGATCTCCTCCACTGCTGGCGGTTCGGCCGGCGGGCACACGCCCACGATCATCGCGGCAGGCGGCACCGTGAACAACGCCGTGAACGCGGCGGTCAACGCCGCAAATCAAGCGACGGCGACGGCGGATGCTTCGGCGACTTCATCGGCGGGCTCGACTTCGGCCGCCGCCGGTTCGGCGACCACAGTGGGCGGCGGGGTGATGGGCGGAGGCCGGCTCGCTCCAAACAGCCGAGGCGTTTTGCAGATCAAGGGGCTTACTCTGGCAAGTGCTTCCGCGTCAGGTCCGGCGATCATGTCGGCGGGACGAAACGTGCGACTCGATTCCGGGACGCGGCTGCTGCTCGTAACACAGGCGCAGGCTGGCGCAGAAGCAAAGCCGTAGCAACTTTTTCTGATTCTTTTTCCGCCGGCGCGCGATGGACAATGCCCTGAATTCTTCTTGGACAGGCCACTAGGTCATCTCTCCCGCTTTGCTATACTCGCCGGCATGACGAGTTCACGTGTGACCGCAGAGCGGTCAACTTCACGGGCGACCGCTGAGCGGCCGGCTGCACCGAAAAAACTCTTTCTCGTGGACGCGATGGCGCACATTTATCGCGCGTTTTTTGCGCCGATGGACCGCCTGCGCACATCCTCCGGCCTGCCTACAAAAGTTCCGTATCTCTTCGGCAACATTCTTCGCCGGCTGCTGAACGACTACCAGCCCGACTACATCGGAATCGTCTTTGACACTAAAGGCCCGACGTTTCGCGACAAGCTGTTCGAACAGTACAAAGCCAAGCGCCCGCCGATGCCGGACGATTTGGCCGTTCAGCTTCCGTATGTCCGCCGGCTCTGCGAAGCGATGCGGCTGCCGATCTTGGAATTCCAGGGTTACGAAGCCGACGACGTGATCGGCGCGCTGGCAGAGCAGGCTGCGAAGAAACAGCTCGACGTCCTGCTCATCACCAACGATAAGGACATGATGCAGCTCGTCGGGAAAAACGTGCGGGTCCTCCGCAGCGGCGCCGGCGGGGCCAAGGCCGACACGATCGTAGACGAAGCCAAAGTCGAAGAACTGATGGGCGTGCCGCCGGGGAAAGTCATTGACGTGATGGCGTTGATGGGCGACACGATCGACAACATCCCCGGTGCGAAGGGCATCGGCGAAAAAGGCGCCACCGAGCTTATCCAGAAATACGGCAGCGTGGAGAAAGCGCTCGATTGCGCGGCCGAAGTCTCGAACAAACGCTATCGCGAAGCCCTGCAACAGCAGCGCGAACAGGTCCTGCTATCGAAGCAGCTCGCGACAATCGCGACCGACGTTCCGCTCGATCTCGATCTGCACGCGCTCGAGCGCCGTGAGCCGGATATCGCCGCGCTCGGCGCGCTCTACCGCGAGTTGGGTTTTACATCACTACTGAAAGAGCTGGGCGCAGCGGCGATGGCCTCGCCGCCGGCCGGCCCAAATGATGCAGCGGTGGCCGGGGAAACGGCTTCGGCGAAGACCGACTATGCGCAGTTCGCAACGGCGGCGGAGTTTCGCGACTATCTCGCCAAACTCCCGGCTCGAAGACCGATCGCCGTTTGGCTGAATCTCGAAGCGGGCGACCGCGAGACGGAAGGCTTTGGCACGCGGATCGCTTCGATTGAAATTTCAGCCGCAGAAGGCGAAGGCCGCGCGGCGTGGATTGACGAGAAGGGAGAAGCGTTCCGCGCACTCGCTCCGCTACTCGCCGATGCCAAGCGTCCGAAGATCGTCCACGATCCGAAACTCTTCCATCTGCTCGCTGGATTTGTCGCGGGCATCAAGCACGCCACGCAGCTCTACTCCTATCTTCTTCGGCCGACCACGGCGAATCACAAGTTTGCCGACGTCATCCTTCGCCAGCTCAACGCCATGCTTTCCGGCGCGCCCGGCGAACGCGCAGATTATCTGGATCGCCTCGCCACATTACTCCGCGCGCAAGTGGAAGAGCAGCAACTGGCCTCCGTCTACGAGAAGATCGACCTGCCGCTCGCGCCCGTTCTCGCCGAGATGGAACGCGCCGGTGTCCGCGTGGATCCGGAAGCGCGGGAAAAAATGTCGCAGGCGATGGAGAAGGAAATCCGCCGGCTCGAAAAAGAGATATGGAAACTCGCCGGCGCCGAATTCAACGTCAATTCTCCGATGCAGCTCGCGGGAATCCTCTTCGACAAGCTCAATCTCCAACCGTCGGCGCGCCGTGGCAAGGCGAAAGCCCGCTCTACAGCCGTGGACGTCCTCGAGGAGCTCTCTTCACAGCATGAGCTTCCGCGCAAGATCATCGGGTACCGCGAAATCGCCAAGCTGAAATCCACCTACGTGGATGCGCTCCCGAAGCTGATTCATCCCGAGACCGGCCGGCTGCACACGAGCATCAGCCAGACCGGCACGGCTACGGGGCGCCTCAGCTCCTCCGATCCGAATTTGCAGAACATTCCCGTGCGCACCGAGCTCGGCCGGCAGATTCGCGCCGCGTTTGTAGCGGGAAAAGGAAAGCTGCTGCTCTCGGCGGACTATTCGCAGATCGAGTTGCGCATCATGGCGCATTTTTCGGGCGACCCCGTATTGATCGAAGCCTTCCGCAACGGCGAAGACATTCACGCGCGCACGGCGCAGGAAGTTTTCGGCGTCGGCCCGCTCGCGCAAACCGCGGAGCACCGCCGCGCCGCAAAGGCCATCAATTTCGGCATCATCTACGGGCTATCGCCCTTCGGCCTGGCGCAGCAACTGGGCATCGAGCAGAAGGAAGCGGCACAGTTCATCAACGCCTATTTCCAGCGCTACCGCGGCGTGAAGGAATACCTCGATCGCATCCTCGCGGAAACGCGCAAGTCCGGCGTAGCCAAAACCCTCTTCGGCCGCGTCCGGCCCATTCCGGAGATCACCTCGCCGCAGATGCAGCTTCGCAACTTCGCCGAGCGCACCGCACTCAATTCGCCGCTCCAGGGCACGGCCGCCGACCTCATCAAGCTGGCGATGATCGGGATTCATCGGCGACTCGCGGAAGAAAAACTCGAAGCGAAGATGATCCTGCAAGTGCACGACGAACTGCTCTTCGAAACACCTGCGAGCGAGAAAGACGGCCTCGCAAAACTTGTCCGCGAAGAAATGGAAGGCGTGCACGAATTGAAGGTACCACTCCTTGTCGAGCTCAAGTCCGGCCCTAACTGGCGCGACATGAAATAAGCAAGGCCGCGCCTTCCGGTCGTTGCATTTGCCCACACGCACGCGTAGAGTCGAGCTACCCTTCGGGTTTTCACCCGCGTACCGACGCGCAAACGTGCGGCTGAGCGCCGCTATTCCATTCCCGGATGATCTGCTGATGGAGGTCAATGTGCGGCGAACGGTCTCCTTATTCATGATCGTGTTCTGCGCGGGATTGGCCGGAGCGGTCGCGCGACGGATGAATTCCCAGGAACAGCCCAAAGACACGCAGGCTCCCGCCGAGCAATCCAAAATTCCGCCCGTAGACGCTCAGCGACAGAATCCCATCAAGCCGACGCCCGAAAATCTCGCGCAGGCACGGCGTATTTACGGCTACGACTGCGCGATGTGCCACGGCAAGAATGGCGACGGCAAAGGGGATCTCGCGGCGGACATGAAGCTGACGCTGAAAGATTGGCGCGATCCGGCCGCACTTGCCGGGATGACCGACGGCGAGCTCTTCTACCTCGTCAAGAACGGCAAGGGAAAAATGGTTCCCGACGGGGGCCGCACGAAGGACACCCAGCTCTGGGAACTCATCAATCTGGTGCGCTCGTTCGCGAAAAAGGACGCCGGAGAACAGCCGAAATCGTAAAGCGCGGCGGCGCGCCCCAGGGGAAATTCCTCACCCGCTTGTGTTACGCTTTCTTTCTGAAGATACCTGAAATCCGGAGGATCCCATGGCGCACGCGCCGAATTTTCTGAAGCTCGTCAACGACGCGAAGTCGCGCATTAAAGAGACGAACGTCGCCGAGGTCAAGCGCCGCCTGGATGCAGGCGAAAAGTTTGTCCTCGTGGATGTGCGCGAAGAGAGCGAATGGGCCAAGGGCCACGCGGCGGGCGCGGTCTATCTCGGAAAAGGGGTTATTGAGCGCGATATCGAGCAGCGCATCCCGGACACGAACACAAAGATCGTGCTCTACTGCGGCGGCGGCTTCCGCTCGGCGCTGGTAGCCGAAAATTTGCAAAAGATGGGCTACAAAAGCGTCGAGTCCATGGACGGCGGCTGGCGCGGCTGGACGGAGGCCGGCCTCCCGACCGCCAGGGATTGAATTGGATCATCCTGCGAACCCGGCGCGAGGAATTTGGCTGGGGCGGAAGGATTCGAACCTTCACCGTCCACATTAACAGTGTGGTGTCCTACCAATTGGACCACGCCCCAGCAGGTCGCAGGCAATTCTCATCAGAATACAACAGCTTTCCAGAATCCCAGTCTGTCAATTCCACTTCTGTTGCTGCGGTTTCTCGCTTCAGAGTGAGAGAAGGCCAGCAAATCCCGGAGTGAGAACCAATCTGGCCCAAGTTCTGCCGGTTCCGCACGCTCTTCGCACGTTTTGATCTGTTCAACGAGTGGGATTTGAGCAGGATTTCTCAGGCCATTTTTGCCGCCAGTTGCATTCGCAAAAGTTTTGTCGGAAACTACATCGTCGCGCGGTTTCCGGGTTTGCGCTTCCCGGCATAGAGTGGTGGAGCTCGAGGTCGGCGCCCGCATTCGGTGCGCTCCCCGCCCAAGCGCAAAGCAGCCATGGCCCAGATTTTTCACCGCAGCACGAACTTCATCGCGAGGTTCAGTCTGTTTTCCGCGCTGTTCCTTGCCGGTCTGGCCCTCCTCGTCGCCGGAGCGATTGCGCGCTCGCCGTACATGACCAATCAAAACGTGGCCCGCGAACAGCCCGTGCAGTTCAGCCACAAGCACCACGTCGGCGACGACGGGATGGACTGCCGCTACTGTCACACATCGGTCGAGACGTCGGCCGTCGCGGGGATTCCGCCGACAAAAACCTGCATGAACTGCCACTCGCAGCTCTACTCGAACAGCCAGTATCTCGAGCCGATCCGCGAGAGCTACCGTACCGGCAAATCCATCGAGTGGGTCAAGGTCCACCGGCTGGCCGACTTCGTCTATTTCAATCACAGCATTCACGTCAACAAGGGCGTCGGCTGTTCGTCTTGCCACGGCCAGGTGAACCAGATGCCGCTCGTCTGGCAGGCTTCGACGCTGCAAATGGAGTGGTGCCTCGATTGCCACCGCAATCCGGAGCAAGCGCTCCGCCCGCGAGAACAGGTTTTCAACATGGATTGGAAGGCGCCGGCCGATCAGGCGGAAATCGGCAAGAAACTGGCGGCCGAGTACAAGATTCGCACGACGGCGGAGCTGACGAGTTGCTCGACTTGTCATCGCTAGGAAAAAACTGAAGAACGCTATGCGCGCGGACAAACACACAGACGAGCACGGACACGAGCAGCATACGGAGGAAATCGCAGCGCGCGAGTATCCGCTGGATCTCGCCGCCGTCCGCGAGCGCCTCGCTTCCCGCACGGGCAAGGAATACTGGCGCAGCCTCGAAGAGCTCTCGAACGACCCGCACTTTGCAGATTTGCTGCATCGAGAATTTCCCCGCCAGGCCTCCGAATGGGACGATTCGGTGGACCGGCGCGACTTCCTG
>JBGOWC010000259.1:0-3783 GCA_041478415.1 Terriglobia bacterium | reverse complement strand
TTTGACGTGAAATCGGGACAGTTTGTCCCTTATCTCGGCGGGATCTCCGGTGGCGATGCCGATTTCTCTAGAGACGGAAAATGGGTGGCCTATGTCCTCTACCCGGAGGGGACTCTTTGGCGCAGCAAGCTCGACGGCAGCGAGCGGCTCCAGTTGACTTATCCCCCCATGCAAACTGCGGTGCCACACTGGTCTCCCGACGGCGGGCAAATTGCCTTTTCAACCACCTTGCCAGGCAAGGCTTGGAAAGTGTTCCTCATTTCGCAGGATGGTGGAAGCCCCCAGCCGATTGTCTCGGAGAATAAGAGCCAAACGGATCCCACCTGGTCGCCGGACGGCAAAACGCTTGCCTTCGCTAACTTTGCAGCAGCATCCGACCCTGCTCAGATGTTTGTTGACGTTCTCGATCTCAAGACCAACCAGGTTTCCCATCTGCCGGGCTCCCAGAGACTTTGCTGCCCGCGCTGGTCCCCGGACGGCCGCTACATCGTCGCCCTGACAGACGACCAGCTCAAACTGATGCTGTTCGATGCGAAGACCCAACAATGGCGACCGTTACTTACCGATGTGGGTGTTTTCGGATTTATGGCCTGGTCCCCCGACAGCACGTCCATATATTTTGACAATTTATTCACCGAAGACCCCGGATACTTTCGGCTGCGCGTGCATGATTCAAAACTCGAAAGGATCCTTAGCTTAAAAAAGTTTCGTTCTTTTGTCATCCCGTGGGCCTTCGGAACGTGGACAGGCCTCGGTCCCGGGGAAACCCCGCTGTTCGTCCGGGACCTCAGCACCCAGGAAATCTACGCCCTCGACGTCGAATTCCCTTAGCCCGCGATTCTGCCTGGCCCCCAAGTCCCTAATCTTCTTATCGTTACAAGCTCATTCGAATTGCTAATAGGTTACTCTTGACAGGAGTTTATATTCCTGCTATCATGGGTCGTGATACCCAGCCACCACCTCCGCCGAGCCCCGCTGTACCGTCACCGTGACGAAAATCGCGTCACCGCAAACCTTCTAAATTCAGCACTTACAAACCGTGACGCCCGTAACCCCTCTAGAATCCGCTCTTACGAAAACTGCCGGGTGTCACCTAGGCCCAGGCCCCCATTCTTCAAGTCTTACTTTAGCTGTCAGTGTTTTGGTCGCTTCTCGCCCGCCGGTTCATTACAATCGCCCAGCTTCCATCGGGAGGATGCATGAGCTTTTCTCAGCGCCTGCAGCAAATCCGCGACGGCTTCGAGCGCCCGTTCTGGGTCGCCAACATCAGCGAGATCTTCGAGCGCCTCGCCTACTACGGCGCGTTTGCCTCCCTCGCCAACTACCTCCACGAAACGCTGAACTTCCCCACGCAGCAGACCGGAACGCTCGCGGGCATCTTCGGCGGCGCCGTTTGGTTCCTGGCCATCTTTGGTGGAGCGGTGGCGGACCGACTCGGTTTCCGCCGCGCGCTTTCTCTCGCCTATCTCATTTTAGGCTGCGCCTACTTTCTGCTCGGATCGCTCGGCGCGTCCTGGCTCGCGCCAATCCGCGGAGCTGTGCCGCTCTGGTTCCTGGTCGGCTTCGTGCTATTGCTGCCGGCCCTCGGGATCTCCATGGTCAAGCCCTGCGTCGTCGGAACCACCGCGCGGGCCTCGAAAGAAAATGTCCGCACCATCGGCTACGCCATCTACTACACGATGGTGAATATCGGCGGCGCCGCGGGACCCTACGTCGCGTCCTGGGCGCACCGGCATCTGGGAGTGGAGAGCGTTTTCCGCATCGCGGCGCTGTGTGTCTTCGCGATGTTCTTCGGAGTCTTGCTTTTTTTCCGCGAGCCGCGCAAAGCCAGCGATGCGCCTCTGCCCAGCCTTGCGCAGACCGCGCGGAACTTTCTCACCGTGCTCTCGAACCCGAAGTTCATGGCCTTCCTGCTGATTTTCACGGGCTACTGGATCGTGTTCTGGCAGCAGTACATCACGCTGCCCGGCTACCTCCATGCCTACATCAAAGCCGATGCCGACGTGGAGCTGATCTTGGTGACCGATGGAGTGGCGGTCATCCTCCTGACCCTGGCCGTCAACTATCTGACGCGAAAAGTTCCGGCCTTCCGCGCCGTCATCATCGGCACGGTGATTACTTCGCTCGCGTGGCTGATCGTTGCGTCGCGGGCAACGGTGTGGGCCGCCGTGCTGTCCATCTTTGTCCTGGCGCTCGGAGAGATTCTGCAAGCGCCGCGGTATTACGAATACATTGCCAAGTTGGCGCCGCCGGGGCAGCAGGGCACGTACATGGGCTTTGCGTTCATGCCCATCGGCATCGGCTCGCTCATCGGGGGATGGCTCGGTGGCCGGCTGATGCATCACTACGGCGAAGTCGCGCACCAGCCGGAGCGTTTCTGGTGGGTCATTACGGGCATCGGGATCGCCACCGCACTGCTCTTGTTGATCTACGACCGCGTGGTCAAGCCGGCCACGGCGACCGCCGGGCCGAACGGCTAATTGACCAGGCGGCGGAGGGATTCGAGCGCCTGGCGAGCGAGGCCGTAGCGCGGCTCGATGCGCAGCGCATTCTGGAAGCTGGCCTCGGCGCGGCCGTACATCTCTTTCGCCAGGTAGGCGCGGCCGAGATTGTAGTGGGGAAAATGCCGCGGCTCGTAGCGCTTTGCTTCCGTGGCGCGCTCGAGCCAGGGAATCGCTTCGTCGTGGCGGCCGAGCTCGATCATGTAAGCGCCGATGTCGTTGTAGGGATTTCCGAACTCGGGATCGATCTCGATGGCCTTCTTGCACTCGGCAACGGCTTCGTCGAGCTTGCCCTGAAAATGATAGGTCCAGCCGAGAAAGGTGTGCGCCTCGGCGGTGGGATGGAGGTCGAGCGAAGAATGATAGAGCTCCACGGCGCGCTCGTAGTCGCCTTCCATCTGTGCCTGGTAGGCGTCCTGGAGCAGCTCCCAGGCGCGGGATAAAGTTTCCTGACTCACATGTCAGTGTTAACACACGGAGTGGGGTGGGTCAAAAGTACGAGAGTTTCACGGTGCCCGCCCCGCAACTGTACGTTGTGACGGGGCTTCCGACTGGAAATCGGGCCACCAAACAGGGAAAATAGACGAACGTTTTTCGAGACAGGCAAAAGGGGGATGCGTGAAACGGGAACTGGCTTGGGTGACCCTGGCGGTGCTGGCGATGGCTGGCGCGGCGCTGGCGCAAACGTCAAATAACAAGAACGGAGCGAAGAATCAGGCGCCGGGCGGCTCGGCGGAAGCCGTGCAGCGTGGAAAGGTTGTGTTCGACAAGAAATGCGCCGTCTGCCACTACGCGACGAGCGAAGCGAAGAAAGTTGGCCCGGGGCTGAAAGGGTTGAACAAGCGCGGAACGTTTTCCGTCAACGGAAAAGCCGTCACCGATGAATCCCTCCGGGAATGGATCGAGAATGGCGACAACCTGATGCCGCCTTTCAAGGATGTGTTGAGCGCCGAGGAGTTCCGCGACCTGATCCAATACGTGCGCACGCTCTAAGAACATGGTCCGTCCTTCGCGAAAACTTCACTCCAAGAGAAAAACCCTTCGGCGGCAAGAATCTCATCTTGCCGCCGAAGGGCGAACTCAACTGCGACACCAAGACGCGCGGCTGGCGCACTCAACGAGGGCGCTCCGCAATGTCTCTCTTTTGATCGAAGAACCTTTACTTCAGAATCGCGTCTTTGAAGGCCTTGGACGCGCGGAGACGAACCACGGTCTTGGCCTTGATCTTGATGGCCTCGCCCGTCGCCGGGTTCCGGCCCATGCGCGCCTTGCGGTGCGCCTT
>JBGOWC010000064.1:0-8052 GCA_041478415.1 Terriglobia bacterium | reverse complement strand
CGGAACCGGGAAAAACACCTCCGTCGTCTACGCGGCTGCGGGCGACAGCGTGAAAATCACCGTGGACGGCGTCGACGCCGACGGCAAGCCGGCGCATAACGAATGGACGGGCAAGTTCGACGGCAAAGATTACCCGGTGACCGGTGATCCGGCGTCCGACATGCGGGCGTATATGCGGGTCAACGATCACACCCTGGCGCTGACGGTCAAGATGGCCGGCAAGGTTACCGGCACCGTTCGCATCGTCGTCTCGGCCGACCGTAAGAGCCGCACCGTCAAGACCAGCGGAACGGATGCCAAGGGCAAGAAGATCCGTAGCACCCTGGTCTACGACAAGCAGTAGCCGGCAGACTTGCTAAGTCCCGACGGGCCGCGGATTCCCGTCTGGGAAGTCGGCTTACCGGAAACTGCCCCTCCTGCGCCCGCCTCTTCTGGTGGCAAAAACGGGCCAGTTTCCGCTATACTGATGGTTTGTCTCTGTTGTGCTGGCCCCATCTGAGCGGGTCTGCAGGGAAATGGAACATGAATCCCATCGTTCTCAAGATTCAAGAGGCGCAACTGCGCAAGGATCTCCCCGAATTCCGCCCCGGCGACACCGTCAAGGTGAACGTGCGGCTGAAAGAGGGTGAAAGTGACAAGGAGCGCATCCAGGTCTTTGAAGGCGTGGTGATTTCCAAGCGCGGCCGCTCGGCCAGCGCGTCCTTCACCGTGCGCCGCGTGAGCTTCGGTGTAGGCATCGAGCGCATCTTCCCGCTGCATTCGCCGACGATCAGCTCCATCGAAGTGGTCGGCAAAGGCCATGTCCGCCGCGCGCGTCTCTACTACCTGCGCGGCTTGAGGGGCAAAGCCGCCCGCATCAAGCGTGCCGCGCGCCCCGGCGCGGACGTCCGCGCGGGAACCGCCGCCGCCGCGGGCGAATCGAAAGAATAGTCCGCCCAAGCAACTCATTTCGTCTATCGCCCCGGGAGGTCCCGGGGCTTTTTCTTTTTTCCGCGCACTCTCTGCGGTCTCTGCTTGTCCTGAGTCCGCCGTCGCGGACGAAGGGCGCCTCTGCGTTAGATTTTTCTTCTCCAAAATGCCCGGAAACATTTCCTCGGCCGCGGCGTCTAGATAGACAGCCGCCCTGTTGACATTCAACAGGAGCGAGCGTAGCCTCCTGTTGTTTGACTAAAGGAGAGCGGAGATGCCTTCCTCGAAAGCCGAAGTCCTGCAGGGCACGCTCGATCTGATTGTCCTCAAAACGCTCGATACCCTCGGCCCGCTCCACGGCTACGGCATCGCCCAGCGCATCCAGCAGGTTTCGGAAGACCTGCTGCATCTGAATCAAGGCACGCTCTATCCCGCGCTTCTGCGTCTCGAACAGCGCGGCTGGATCACCTCGAAGTGGGGCGTTTCGGACAACAATCGCAAGGCGAAATTTTATTCACTGACGAAATCCGGCCGCAAGCAGCTCGCCGCGGAAGCAGAAAGCTGGGAGCGCATGGCCGCGCTCATCGGTCGCCTGCTCGCGAGCGCCGAAGGAACTTAGTAGCACAGACGGAACTTGTCCCGCCTGCCCGCCAGCTTTCTGGAGGGAGCGAAGTCGAGGGAGCCTGTGTTCTTCTCAAAGGAGTTGGCTTTCATGAATGGGCTGCGGATCTTCTTCACGCGCCTCCGCTCGCTGTTTGGCAAGCGCCGCCTCGACGCCGATCTCGACATCGAGCTTCGCTCCCATCTCGACGCGCTCACCGAAGATAACATCCGCCACGGCATGTCTCCCGACGACGCTCGCCACTCCGCCCGTCGTGCCTTCGGTGGCATCGAACAAACAAAAGAAGCCTACCGTGACCGCCGCGGCCTCCCGTTCCTTGAAACCCTCGCGCAGGATGTTCGCTTCGGCGCCCGCATGCTGATCAAGAATCCCGGTTTCACCTTGGTCGCGATCCTGACGCTGGCGCTCGGGATCGGTGCAAACACAGCGATCTTCAGCGTTGCGGATACCTTCCTGCTTCACCCAATCCCTTTGCCTGGCCTCGATCGGCTTGCCGTGGTGGCTGTCGGACAGAAGGCGCCCGCCGCCGTGGCCGACTTCTTCGATTGGAGAGCGCAGGCACAATCCTTCCAGGGGCTTGCCGCATTTCGATCGCGAGACATCAATGTGACCGGAAAGGGAGAGCCCGAGCGCGTCTACGGGGCGGAAGTCACCGCAGACTTTTTTTCTTCCGCGGGCGTCCTGCCTGCTCTCGGCCGCGGTTTTGTAGCCGGAGAGGATCAATTCGGCCGCGATCCAGTGGCGATCCTCGGGCATGGGCTTTGGCAGCGCCGATTTGCAGCGAACCCGGCCATGCTGGGAGAATCCATCGAAATTGACGGACAGAAGAGCACCATCGTCGGCATCATGGACCGCGAGTTCGACTTTCCGGTTCCGACGGATGTTTGGATTCCCCTGGCTCTCACGCAGAGAGAGATCGCCGACCGCGCAGGCATGTCCCTGCACGTCTTCGGCGCGCTGAAGCCCGGTATCAGTATCGGGCGCGCACAAGCCGAAATGACGGCCATTGAGAGCCGGCTTGCCGCGGCGTACCCCGCCACGAACAAAGACCGTGTCTTGCGTGTGATGCCCTTGGCGGAATTCGTCCAAGGGTCTCTCACGCGGGCTTACACCACCTTGCTGCTCTGTGTTGTGGGAATTGTTCTGCTCGTGGCCTGTGCCAATGTGGCAAATCTGCAGTTCGCGCGAGCCACTTCCCGGCGATCGGAGATTGCGCTGCGCGCGGCACTGGGGGCAAGCCGCTGGCGGATTGCGCGGCAATTGCTGACCGAAAGCTTGCTCCTCTCGGTTTTGGGTGCGGCGGCAAGCCTCGCTTTCGCCAAACTCTGTCTTGGATTGCTTGTTTCGAATATGCCCGCCTATGTGGTCCGCTTGTGGGCCGGGTTCAGCCACATTCGGTTGGACGGCCGCTCTTTTGTCTTCACCTTCGTCGCTGCCGTCGTGAGCGGCATTCTTGCCGGCGTGCTGCCCGCCATGGAGACCTCGCGTCTCGACGCCGGGGATGCTCTTAAGGAAAGCGGGCGCGGCACAACCGCGGGGCGGAGAGTACAGCGTCTGCGCAACATCTTTGTCGTAGCCCAGGTAGCCGTTGCCTTGGTGCTCCTCGCCGGCGCGGGGCTCTTGGTCAAAGGATTCCACCAGATGGCGGGTTCTGCGGATGCCTTTGCCCCCGAGCAAGTGTTGACTCTGGCTGTTGACTTGCCGGCCTCCCGATACGCCGAGCCCGCCGACCGGCTGGCGTTTTACCGCAAAGCGCTCGACGCATTGGCGTCGCTTCCGGGAGCGCGGTCGGCGGCCGCATTCAGTTGTTATCCGCTCAGCAACAACGGCACGAGCTGGGAGTTTTTCCAGGTCGAAGGGAGAGTGGCTCCAGACCAGCGGCATTCCCCATGGGCCGATGCACAGAGTGTGAGCCCTGAGTACTTCCGCCTGATGCGCGTTCCAATCGTTGCAGGCCGCGTCTTGGCGGAGGCTGATCGCGAAGACTCGCAGCCGGTAGCCATCGTGAATCAGAAACTTGCTCGCCTGCAATGGCCCGGAGAGAGCGCTGTCGGCAAGCGCATTCGCATGGGTGCGCCCGATTCATCCGGGCCCTGGCTTACGGTCGTCGGCGTTGCGGCGGATGTTCTCTACGATTGGACGAGCCGCGTGCCGCAATCCACCATCTACCTTCCGCTTCCGCAGGCGCCGAATGCTGTGTCGCTCCTCGCGATTCGGACCGATGTGGACCCCGCATCCTACGTCCAGGCCACCCGGGCGAGAATCGCCGCGATCGATCCGAACCTCCCGGCGTTTGACGTCAAGACGCTGGCGCTTGCCATCCACGAATCGACCGTCGGGCTGGGTTACACGGACGGCATGATGGCCGTGCTCGGGTTGATCGCGCTTGCGGTTGCCGTGGTTGGTGTCTACGGCGTCATGGCCAACTCCGTGGGCGAGCGCACCCATGAATTCGGCGTCCGCATGGCTCTGGGCGCGCAGCCCCGCGATGTCCTCTGGCTGGCCTCGCGGCGCGGTTTGCTCATCGCCGCGGCGGGATTTGCCATCGGCGTGCCCGCGGCGATCGCTTGCGCGCGCCTTCTTGCGGCTCTCGTCTACGGCGCAAGCCCAAGCGATCCGGCGACCTTTATCGGAGTGCCGCTGCTTCTCGGATTTGCCGTATCCGTTGCGTGCTACATTCCGGCGCGCCGCGCCATGCGCGTGGACCCGCTCGTAGCCCTGCGGTACGAATAGGTCTCAGTAGCTCAGGCCGGCATTCATCCCGACCCCGTCGGGAGGCCTGAGGATTTTTCTGACGTATTGGGTGGTGCTCGATGAACACGATTCGCACTCTTCTCTTACGGCTTCGTTCTGTTTTTCGTCACAGAAGCCTCGATATCGATCTTGACGCTGAACTCCGCTCCCATCTCGACGCGCTCACGGAAGAAAACATCCGCCGCGGCATGACTCCGGCCGTCGCGCGGCAGGAAGCTCGCAAAAACTTCGGTGGTGTCGAACAGGTCAAAGAAGAAATTCGCGAGCGGCGCGGCCTTCCCTTCCTCGAAACCTTCTTCCAGGATCTGCGCTTCGGCCTTCGCATGCTGGCGAAGAATCCCGGCTTTACAACCGTTGCGATCTTGACTCTGGCGATCGGTATTGGCGCCAATACCGCGATCTTCAGCGTGGTCCATTCCGTTTTGTTGCGGCCGCTTCCGTACCCCAATCCCGATCGCCTGGCGCTTGTTTGGTCTATCTTCGGGAAGGAAGGGAGGGCTCCTGCTTCCGGCCCCGAACTGGTTTCCCTGCGCGAACGGGGCCATCTATTTGAGGAATTTGGCGGCATCTGGGCCCAAAGCGGCGCTCTGACCGGGGAAGGTGAGCCGGAGCATGTGAAGCTCGGATTGGTAACGTCGAATTTCCTTTCCCTGCTCAGCACCCAGCCACAATTGGGCCGCTTTTTCCTCCCCGAAGAGCAGGGGTCAAGCTCAGCGAAGGTGATCATCTTAAGCGACAGTCTGTGGCGCCGCCGGTACGGCGCGAAGGGGAATATCACCGGTCAGTCGCTGCGCTTGAATGGGCGAGCCTATGTTGTAGTGGGCGTGTTGCCGAAGGACTTTCGAATCATCTTCCCCGACGGCGCAAGCGTTCCGCCCGATATGGATGCCTACATTCCCTTTTCTTCGAACCTCGCGCAAGATCCCCGCGACCAGGCCTACATCCGGATCATCGCCCGCCTCCGCAAGGGCGTGACGATTCCGCAAGCACAGGCCGAACTGGATGGCATCGCCACGCAGTTGCGATCGGAATTCACCGAATATTCGGAGCAAGAACTGGGGCTCCAAGTGGTTCCCCTGCACAGCGACGTTGTGCGCAATCTCCGGCCCGCGGTCCTGGCGCTTTTCGCCGGAGTCAGTTTGGTCCTCTGGATCGCATGCGCCAATGTAGCCAATCTCTGGCTTTCCCGTGCAAACCAGAGACAAAAAGAGATCACCGTTCGTTCCGCCATTGGAGCCTCGCGAGGCAGGGTGATTCGTCAACTCCTCACCGAGAGCATCCTTTTGTCTTTTTTTGGGGGAGCCGCTGCCCTCCTGATCGGTTGGTGGGCGTTGAACTTGCTCCTTTCTCTGCGCCCCGCGGGAATGGAGAAGCTCGGCTCCATCGGCCTCGATCCTGCTGTATTGGGCTTCACTGCAGCCGTCACTCTTGTCACGGGAATCTTGTGCGGCCTCGCCCCGGCCATCGGGGCGACAAAGGTGAATCTCGCCGAATCCCTGAAGGAGAGAGGCCGGGCGATTGCCGCGGGCAAGCAATATCCCCGGAAACTTTTGGTGGTCTGTGAAGTTTCTCTTGGATTAGTCCTGCTGATCGGCGCGGGTCTGATGGCGCAAACATTTGCGCGGCTTTTGCGCGTCGATCCCGGATTTCAGTCCGGCCACGTTTTGACCTTTCGCATATCCATCGCTGGAGTCAAATATCAAACGCCGGAATCCGCGATCAATTTTTTGCGCGATCTGCAAAGGAATCTGTCCGCCACGGGTGGGATTGACTCCGTCGGTGTCGTCTCCCATCTGCCGTTCGACGATACTCTTCCCAATTGGTACAGCTACTACTGGCCGGAGGGAGCGCCGAAAAAAGAGCAAAATACCGTCATGGCGGATCACCGCTCCGTGTTTCCGGGCTATTTTCAGAGCTTGCGGGTGAAGTTTATCGCTGGCAGAGACTTCGACCAATTTGATCTTGCGGGAAATCGGCCCGTAGCCATCATCGACGATGCCATTGCCGAACGCGCTTGGCCTAATACCGGCGCGGTGGGCAAAAAACTCAACGTCGAAAACGGGAATTTCGTGCGCGACACGGTTGAAGTCATCGGCGTCGTTAAACACCCTCAATACCACTCCCTCACCGACCAGGTGCGCGGCCAAGTGTATCTGCTTTATCCGCGCGCTTTACGACAACACATGGCCCTGACCGTAAGATCCACCGCCGATCCCCTCACTGCGGTTCCCATCATCCGGCGAGAAGTGGCCAAACTGGACGGTGACATGCCCGTGTATGGCATTCAGCCGATGGAGGATTTCCTTGCAAAGGTGCGTCGCGAGACTCGCTTCACCACGATGCTTTCGGGTGTTATGGCGGGAATCGCCCTGCTGCTGGCTTGCACGGGAATCTATGGCGTCGTTTCCTATTCTGTGCAGCAGCGAACGGGCGAAATAGGGGTGCGCATGGCTCTGGGGGCCCAGTCGCTCGAGGTTTTGAAAATGATCATGCGTCAGAGTATGGCGCCCGTGGTTTTAGGAGTCGTCATCGGTTTTCTTCTCTCGCTTGTGGTTACACCGCTTCTTTCTAGCCTGCTTTTCGGTGTACGGCCGGTGGATCCCATCACAATTGTGGCGGGCTGCGCGGCTGTTTTGGGCGTGGGCGTACTCGCTTGCTATCTTCCGGCCCGCCGCGCCGTGCGCATAGATCCCATCGTCGCCCTGCGCTGCGAATGAGGTTCAGTAGCACAGACGGAACTTGTCCCGCCTGCCCTGAGCTTGTCGAAGGGAGCGAAGTCGAGGGAGTCTGTGCATGTGCGCCAGGAGCTCGTTGTAGCGTGATAGAATCCCGCGCGTCGGCCCCGGCCCTGCATCGGGGCCGCTCTCACAATGTCCCGTCTCTGCTCTTCCCGTTTCGAGCGAGCGGCGCGCAAACTCGGCTGGACGCGCATCGCCGGTCTTGATGAAGCCGGCCGCGGCGCGCTGTTCGGCCCGGTCGTGGCGGCCGCGGTGATCTTGAATCCGCGACGCCGCATCGTCGGCCTCGACGACTCGAAAAAACTCACCGCCGATCGCCGCGGCATCCTCGCCGAGCGCGTCCGCACGCACGCTCTGGCCTGGGCCGTCGCCGAAGTGGACGCCCAGCGCATCGACGCCTGGAATATCTACCAGGCCAGCCGCCAGGCCATGACCGCCGCGCTGGCACAACTTTCCATCGCCCCCGATTTTCTCCTCATTGACGCGATGCAGCTCGATGTCCTCATCGAGCAGAAGTCGCTCATCAAGGGTGATGCGCGATCGGTTTCGATCGCCGCGGCTTCCATCCTCGCGAAGACGCACCGCGACGCTCGCATGGAAGAATGGGACGCCGTCTATCCGCAGTACGGCCTCGCTCGGCACAAGGGCTACGCCACACCCGATCATTTGGCAGCGCTCCGCCTCCACGGGCCCTCCCCCTTGCACAGGTATTCCTTTGCCCCGGTGCGCGATGCCGGCTGCTGGGCCGTCGGCGCCGAGCAGGCGCCCTTGCCCCTCGAGATGTGATGCGTGGCAGTGGCCCATTTTCCTTGATTCGTGTAGGAGAAACCCCGTCCGGGTTATTTCTGGAGGTCCTATGAGGTCATCCCTTTTTCTCTCGTTTCTGGTAGGGGCGATGTGTGCCTCGGCCGCGGTTGCCCAGCAAGCGGAGAAGAAATCCGCAGCTCCGTCCGCAAAGAAAGTCGCTCGCCAATCTCCCGAATCCCCATCAACGGCAATGCCCCAACCCAGCCCCGAAATGCGAAAGCT
>JBGOWC010000329.1:0-3064 GCA_041478415.1 Terriglobia bacterium | reverse complement strand
CGGCGCGGGCGATGAATCCCAGGTGGCGGCTCTGGGCAAAATTGCGCAGGTGGTTGACGCAGATCCCCGTCAGACTCGCTACTTCCGAATCCGTGAAGATTTTCTGACTCGCCTTGACCTTAATCACGCCCGTGCCTCGCAGTCTCTCCGTCACCCGATGGCCCCTACTCTTGCTTTGATGCTGTCATCAGCCTAAACGCTGCTAAATTACGGAGCAATAGTCGTTCCGTTCTCAACAGGAAAAACGGAAGGCCTAGTACTTTCGCTCCAACTTCCATTTTGCAAAGACTTTACAGACACTCTTGCAGTGAAAGGAGTTACGGGAGGCCTTGCGGATCCACTGTTCCGAACCGGAAAAAATGTCTACTTTTGTAAACTCTCTACGATTTCCCGGATTTGTTTGGTGTGGCGGATTTCGTGGAGGGCAACCATGCGGAACCATTGGTAGAGATTGAGGCTGCCGAAAAACGGGTGCGGCCAGCGGTATGCGCTTAGATTTCTATCCTCCATTTCACTCAGAAACGCGAGGGTTTTCTGCCGCAATTCTCCGAGAGATGTCAGCATGGCATTCTTTTCCCCGAGGAGCGAAGAGTCCAGCGGGATCGGCGTCTTCCGGCGTATGCCGCGCCACGCCGCAAGCGAGATGGGCAGGTGGACTCGCTTGAGGAGGGAAACATGCTTTGGCGGGTGTTTCAGGACGCGGTCTGCGCCACTCGTGATGGCGCGCTCGACCATGCTCAAGTGCGCGATCACTTCTCCGCTCGACCAAGCATCTATCTCTGGTCTCATCAACCAGTTTCCCGTAGAAACCGAATCCGATGCGCGGAGAAGTTCCGCCCGCACGGCGGTCAGTTTCTTGATGATGGGCGTGACGGAGGGCATCTGGAGCAATCACTAGCACGCCGACGTCAGAGGCTTGCGCCGCCGGCCTGCTCCAAGGCATGAGCAAGCTGGAGGACGCGCGCCTCGCCGAATGCGGGTCCGAAGAGCTGCAGACCGACGGGGAGCTTGCCGCCGACCTTGCCGCAGGGAACGGAGATCCCCGGGACGCCCGCGAGCGATCCGGTAACCGTATAAATATCAGCTAGATACATCTGGAGGGGGTCGGCCGTGCGTTCGCCCAGTTTGAATGCAGGAACCGGCGAGGTCGGCGTGACGATGGCGTCCACTTTGGAAAACGCCTCACGAAAATCCTGCGCAATGAGCGCCCGCACTTTCTGCCCTTTCAAATAGTAGGCGTCGTAGTAGCCCGCCGAGAGGACATAGGTTCCGAGCATGATGCGCCGCTTCACCTCCGGGCCAAAGCCCGCGCCGCGCGTCCGGCGGTACATTCCGATCAAGGAGTTTCCATCCACGCGCAGCCCGTATCGCACGCCGTCATACCGCGCCAGGTTGGAACTCGCCTCCGCTGTCGCGATGATGTAGTAGGTAGCGATGGCGTAGTCCGTGTGCGGCATGCGCACTTCGACCAGCTCGCATCCGAGCTTTCGATAGATCTCGATTCCCGCTTCGATCTTCTGGCGGACGCCATCGTCCATGCCCGCGCCGAAGTAGTCCTTGGGGATGCCGAGCCGCAGACCCTTGACAGATTTTTCAATCTCCACGCGATAGTTCGGGACCGCGGTCGTCGTCGAGGTGGAATCGCGCAGGTCTCTCCCGGCGATCACCTGCAGAACCGTGGCCACATCTCCCACATTGGTTGCGAACGGCCCGATCCGGTCGAGCGAAGATGCAAATGCAATGAGGCCGTAGCGCGACACCCGCCCGTAGCTGCCCATCATCGCTGGGATGCCGCACAGGGCGCCGGGCTGGCGAATTGAGCCGCCCGTGTCTGTTCCGAGTGCCGCGACAGCCAGACCCGCCGCCACCGCCGCCGCGGAGCCGCCGCTCGATCCGCCCGGGACGCGGTCCGTCGCCGCCGGATTCCGGACCGGCCCGTAGGCGGAGTTCTCATTCGAGCTGCCCATGGCGAATTCGTCGCAATTCGTTTTGCCGAGCAGGACCGCGCCCGCCGCTTCGAGCCGCTCAACGGCCGTGGCATCGTACGCCGGGACGTAGTTTTGGAGAATCTTCGAGCCGCAGGTGGTCGTCACGCCGCGCGTGCTGAGGACGTCCTTGATCGCCACCGGCACACCCGCGAGCGGTGGCAGGGGCATTCCGGCAGCAACGAGCGCGTCCACCCGGTCAGCCTGCGCATAGGCCCGCTCAGGACAGAGCGCCAAGAAGGCGTTCAGTTCCGGGTTGCGCGCTTCAATCTTTTTGTAGAACTCGGCGGTCAATTCGCGCGCGGAGATTTTCTTCGCGCCAATCGCCTCGCGCACCGAGTTAATCGTCCAGCGTGCCGAATCGCTCATCGCTCGATGACCTTGGGAACACGGAAGTAGGGCGGTTCGGGGTCGGGGGCGTGCGCCAAGACATCCTTCGCCACGCTGGACCGCACAACGATGTCTTCCCGGAGAGTCGCGTCCGCCGCCTGGTCGGTCGAGAGCACCTGCGCCATCGGCTCGACGTTCGTCGTGTCGAGTTCGTTCAGCTTGCCGGCATATTCCAGGATCGAATCGAGCTGCGCGCGGTAGGTTTCGAGCTCCGCTTCGCTCAACTCGAGGTAAGCCAGTTCGGCCACCCGCAAAACGTCCTCACGGCTAATCTTCACGTGGAATCCCTCTCGCAATTCCCTTCAATCGAAGAGAAATTCTAGCACACGCCCGGGTTACGCCCGGCGGTTACTCGATCGCATGCGAGGGTTTGGGGTCGGGGATGAGGACGACGAAATCGAAGCCGAAGATGACGCGCTCGAGCTCCGGGTCAATCTTTCCGTAGCGGCTAAAATGGTCGCGCAGGCCGCGGAGGTCATAGAGTGTCCAGAGATTTTCGATTTGGTTGTCGAAGAGCGGCTTGAGAAAGAGAAAATCGGAATCCTTGTCTCCGGCGAGGTCGAGCGGAGCGGGCTGGAACCGGCCAATTCCGGCGAAGTGCAGTTGCTCGCCTTTTACACCGAGAATCAGAATGTGGACGGACTTGAACTGGTGGGCTTCAGCGGCTTCGCCGACGAGGTTGCCGATCT